>JAEZBU010000102.1 GCA_023426855.1 Pseudomonadota bacterium
TGATCGGCACCGGCACCAGCATACCGTCGACGCGCGCCAGCACGCGGTGCTCGTAGAAGCGCCAATCCGTAAACTGCGAGAGATAGAAAAATATCATCTCGGAGTTTGTATGAAAAATATGCGGGCCATACTCGTGAATGAGAACGCCGGCGTCATCCAGCTTGTCATAGGCGTTGCCGCCGATATGCGGCCTGCGGTCTATCACAAGGACTTTCTCATCGCGCTGACTGGCAATCCGTTCGGCAAGCACGCTACCGGCAAATCCAGCCCCCACGATGAGCCAGTCATACACGTCCGGCCTCGCCGATCTCTATAGCTGACGGAAACACCATATTCCGATCCAGTTCGGAATTCGCCTGTCCGGCGATCGCTTCTATCATTTTCTCCCACGTCATATCCCACGATGTCGAAGCGAGAAATTTATCGACACGCGCAAGCCACGCCTCGCGCGGTCGCACCAGCAAATCACCGATCTTCTCGATCATCTCCGGCGCCGTCGCCGCGATCTCCACGTGTCCGGGCAAACCATACGTGGTGACGACATCAGCAATCGGCGTGGAAACCACGGGCAGACCTGCCGACAGGAACTCCGGCGTTTTCGTCGGGCTGATGTATCGCGTCGCCTCATTCATTGCGAACGGCATGAAGCCGACATCCCAATGCGCCAAAAAGGCTGGGAGATCGTCATAGCTTTTCTGGCCGAGCCAATGAATGTTGGCACGCACAGGCAACACGGCAGGATCGATTTTCACCACCGGTCCAATCATGACGAACTGCCAATTTTTCCGAGACGCCGCCATCGCATCCAGCAGGGCGAGGTCCATGCGTTCGTCGATGACACCGAAAAACCCGATACGAGGATGCGAGATCTCTCCATGCGGATCGACGCCCGGCCAGGATCGCGCCTGCCGGAAATGCGCGGCATCAACGCTGCTTGGCAGAAAATGAACATTCTGGTGCCGGCGGCTCTTGGCGACGTAGAGACTGCGCCCGCCGGCAAACACAACATCGGCGCGACGCAATAGCTTTTCTTCAAATTCCTCCAAATCAGCCGGCGCGCCGAGAAACTTCGACAATTCATCCATGCAATCGAAAACGCAGACTTCCGCATCGAGGTGATCTGAGAATTTCAACGCCAGGGGAGAATAATACCAGCCAACCGAAATCGGCGCGTTGAAGCCATCCAGATATTCGTCGAACAGCTTTCTGCGCAGTGCCATCTCGGATGCTTCATCGATCCCCTCCGGCAGGATCGGCACGATAACTGTTACGGCGCCAGGCCCTTGGGAGACATCGAGATAGGCTTCATCCACGGGCGCGAACAACGGGTCTTCCAGGAACAGCACGCGATAGGAGCGGGCAGCGCGGATCAGCAGATGCTGTGGGCGCTGGCGAACAAAGCTCCAACGCAAATGTGAAAAGCAAACGAGCAATGGCTTGAGCGGATTAGGCACATTGGAGAGCGTGGACGCGAGCGAGGCGCCGTCGAGCGTGCGCATACGAAACTCCTAACGGGAAATAGGCGGAGCGCCAAAGACTCCGCTGACCTAACGCCATGCCCCGCCGCGGGTTCCGTCATCTTAGGCTTGGCCGTGACGGGTCTTTTTCGCCCGGGCTTCACTGCAAAAACGGGGCGAGAACGTCGGGAACCAGCGAATGGCTGCGCCGTTCGATAGCGAACGCAGGGAGCAGAGACTCGATGATGACACCGTTCTTCATGTTCGCGACGGGCATCGAAAGCAGCGCACCGACTATCAACAATGGCAAGACGCGCATTGATCAGTACGAAAAGTGCGGCCACTATAAGAATTGGCGAGAGGATTTCGCGCTCACTCGCGAACTCGGTACTGTATTCCTGCGTTACGGACCGCCAATTCATCGCACCTGGCTCGGACCCAACCGATATGACTGGGAATTTTCCGACCAGACGTTTTCTGAGATCAAGCGGCTCGGCCTGGTTCCAATTGTCGATCTTTGTCATTTCGGGGTGCCCGACTGGCTTGGAAATTTTCAGAACCCCGATTTCCCGACGCTGTTCGCGCAGTTCGCGGAAGCGTTCGCCGATCGCTTCCCTTGGATACAACTCTATACGCCGGTCAACGAAATGTTCATCTGCGCAACGTTCTCCGCCAGCTATGGCTGGTGGAACGAACAGAAATCAGACGATCGGTCGTTTGTGACAGCATTGAAACACATCGTTGCGGCTAATGTCCTGGCGATGCGCGCGATCCTTGAAGTCCGCCCTGATGCGATTTTCATTCAAAGCGAATCCTCGGAGTATTTTCACGCCGAAGGACCCGCGGCGATCGGGCCGGCGGAACTAAAAAACGCCCGCCGCTTTCTATCGTTGGACCTGAATTACGCGCGTCGCGTCAATTCGGAAATGTACGAATTCCTGATGGACAATGGGCTAACTCCGGAAGAATACCACTTCTTCATGTCGAGCAATCTCAAGCATCACTGCATCATGGGGAACGACTATTACGTAACCAATGAGCATCGCGTGCGTGCGGACGGATCGACCTGCGCTTCGGGAGAAATCTTCGGCTACAACGAAATCACGCGCCAATATTATGACCGCTACCGGTTGCCGGTGATGCATACGGAAACCAATTACCGCGAAGGCGCAAACAAGGACGAAGCGGTCAACTGGCTATGGAAGCAATGGGCCAATGTGCTCCGCGTGCGCAACACCGGCGTACCGATCGTCGGCTTCACCTGGTATTCGCTCACTGACCAGATGGATTGGGACACCGCGCTGCGCGAGGAAAACAACCACGTCACGCCGGTCGGCCTGTATGATCTCGACCGCAAAATCCGG
Source organism: Pseudomonadota bacterium (assembly GCA_023426855.1). Lineage (GTDB taxonomy): Bacteria > Pseudomonadota > Alphaproteobacteria > Rhizobiales > Hyphomicrobiaceae > ZC4RG25. The sequence continues at coordinate 2,822 of JAEZBU010000102.1, forward strand.
CCGGTTGGTGAAGCCTACAAGCAATTGATCCGCGATTGGCACGAGGTTCTGCCGGCGCAAAGCGTCTGCCTCGTTGTACCACTGGTTCGCCCGGAGGAATACGAAGAGGCTTGGGCACAGCGCAAACGCGACGCCATGCGCGCCCACCGCCAGCTCGGGATAGCGACGATGCCTACCCACGAAGATGATCGGCACTGACATGCAGCGTTTCGCAAACAAGGTTGCCATCGTCACCGGCGGGGCCGGTGGCATCGGTTTCGCGACAGCCTCACGCCTTGGTTCGGAAGGCGCCTGCGTGGTGATCGCCGATATCAATCCAAAGGCGTCAGACCGAATTGCTGAATTGAAGCGCACGGGCGCGGCGGATGCCATGGCGCTGGTCTGCAACGTCGCGGACGAGGAAAACATTCAGCAGACGGTCGATGAGACAATAAAGCGGTTCGGCAAGCTCGATGTCGTCATCAACAATGCCGGAGCGATGACATTCAAACCAATCGCGGACCTGACGCTCGCTGACTGGAACAAGGTGCTGGGCATCGATCTGTTCGGCGCCGCGATATTCACTCGCGCTGCATTCCGCGCCATGAAGCCGGGCGGTGCTATCGTCAATATCGCGAGCATTCACGCGGAGCGAACATCCCCGCTGGTCGCGCCGTATGCGGCGGCCAAGGCGGCACTACTTTCGCTGACCCGCACGGCGGCGCTGGAGGGTTACGCGCTCGGTATTCGCGTCAATGCGATAGAGCCGGGCGCAATCGATACGCCGATGCTGTGGGATAATCCGAACGTCAAATCGGGTGTCGAGAAGATCGATAAGAACGACGTCGGCAAGCCCGAGAACATCGCGGCCGCCGCAGCCTATCTCGCTTCCGATGATGCAGCTTTCATCACCGGAACGTCACTGCGCGTTGATGGTGGCCGGCTGGCGCGACTGTAGGCGCGGTCAATCGACGAACATGGATACGGCGAGCGCCAGCAGGCTCAGCGCGCCGACCCACAGCGCGACGCGGCCCCAGCGGCTGGCATGGGCTTGCGCCTCGCCCAACCGCTCAACGGTCGCATCATCGAGACGGATGCCGCCGCGCGCCATGTCGGCGAGCGCGGAAAAACTCTGTTCGGCGCGCCCGAGCAGTCCCGGCACGTCAGCCAGCAGCTTGCCGAGCGTGCCCGCACCTTCGCCCGCATCGCGCAGTGCCGCGACGACACCAGCGTTAGCCTCGACCCACTCCTTGGCGACCGGGTCCGCCGCGGTCCACAGGTTGAGATTGGGGTCGAGATCGCGCGCCACACCCTCGACGATCACCATGCTCTTCTGCAGCAGGATCAGTTCGGGCCGCGTCTCCATGTCGAAGACTTCGGTGTAGGCGAAAAGCTGGCCGAGCAGGTCGGCCATCGAAATCTCATCCGCCGTGCGCCCATGGATCGGCTCACCGATCGCGCGCAGCGCCTGAGCGAACACCTCGACCGGATGATGCGGCG
>JAEZBU010000202.1 GCA_023426855.1 Pseudomonadota bacterium
CGAGTTGTGGATAGGTGGGATCTAGCGGCGATAGCCACCTGTTGAGAACTCAAGCGGCCGGGCGTTCCAAGCCAAAGTATGGTGGGTGCCAATACACACTTGCTGACGACCAGCACGCGACGGTCGATGCTCAACAGCAGGTCATTCGCATCGCCATCATGACGTATTGCCGTGGGTGACAGCACGGCCGTGCAGACCGGCTTGAATGCAAGCAGTTCCTCATATCGGCGGAGCCACGCTGACTGTGCGCGTAGCGAGCTCCGGCATACTTTCGATGAGGGCAAAATGAGACATGCTCTGGGCGTTTTAGGCGTTTTAGCGGCCGGCGTTTTACTCGCCGTGTCGGCTGCTATGAATTGGCGATTTGGGTACAGTTTAGGAAAGACCGAGTTCGATGGTCTGATCTACGGATCAGCCAGCGCGGCGGCTGATTGCATGAAGGCGCTCATACCGTTCTTCTTCTTCGCCGCGTTGAAAAACCGTATGTGGTCACAAGCCGCCGCGGCGGCTGTGGTAGGCGTCGTCGTGACGGCCTACTCGCTCACATCGGCACTCGGCCACGCGGCGCTGAACCGGATGGATACCACCGGACAGCGTGCGATCGAAGCTCAGGCCTACAAGGACCTGCGCTCTGATCTGAAGCGTGCGCAGGAACAGCTTAGCTGGGTGCCTCAGCACCGGCCGGCTGCCACTGTGCAGGGTGACATTGATACGCTGAAGAACCGTCGTGAATGGAACTGGACGAAGGGCTGCACCGCAGTCACCGGAGCCCAGGGCCGCGCGTTCTGTCAGCAGTTCAATGGCTTTACCTCCGAACTGGCATCCGCCGAGCAGGCGGCTGTACTGGAAACCAGGATTACAGAAGTCCAGTCAAAGCTGGGCGCTGTCGATGCTGGCTCCGTTATGGCCGAAGCTGATCCTCAGGCTGCTGTGCTCACGCAGCTCGCTGGCATCTTCATGCCATCGATGACTGTCGAGCACATGCAAACGGCACTGACGATCTTCATTGCCTTGCTGCTCGAAGTGGGTTCCGCTTTCGGAATGTACATCGCGTTCAGTCAGTGGCGTCTGTATGACCGCGCTGCACCTGCTGCTCCCGCTATGGCCACGATGGCTATGGCTACCGCAGTAGAGCCGGTCGCAGAGCCGAAATCGTTCCCGCTGGTCAAGAAACGGACGAGTGCGAACGACAATAAGACAGCAGCCAAGTTGGTTGCGCCTGAAAACGACGTTGAACGTTTTTATAAGGAGAGACTCGACAAGAAAGAGGGATCAAGCGTCACTTCAACTGAGCTTTATGAAGACTACTGCAACTGGTGCGAGGAACGTGAGAAGGAACCTCTGGCTCTTCCCACCTTCTGCCGTGACTTTGGTGAGCTTGGAGTTGTGAAAGCAAAGATTGCCGGACGTGTTCGGCACATCGGAATCGCTCTGAAAATTCCTGTCGACTCTGAGGAGGATAAGAAGCTGCCGGCCTTAGAAACCCGCGCAGCGTGAGGGTTTGGCGCCACAGCCCAGAGCGCCAAAGCGGAGCGGAGCGCCCCGAAAGCGGCCCCCGCTCCCAGCCTCCGGGAAGGGCGCATAACCTGAACGAACAAAGGGCCGCTTATGCGGCCCTTTAGTTTTTCAAAGCACACAATCAAAGGCGGGCTCGAAAGCCCGCCTTTTTTGCGTTCCGGCCGTTCCATCCCGAATAGCGGCACCGGGTCCGATAGCTTCAGCGGCGCGCCCTCGATACATTGTCGGTCTTCGCAGAGCGCAGGACGACATGAGCGATCGGCAGAATTGGGAGCGGCCGAGAACCTGGCCGCTGTTTGGGATCGGTCACAACGGCGGCCCTCCGCTGGATGACGAGCCGCCAGGCAAAAAACTCTTCCTCAAGCATAGCTGGAAGGCCGCGCATGACGCGGTGTGGAAGAACGTACCGCGGGATATCATGCTGTTTCGGCTACGGCGGGCGAAGGCAGCGGGCTTGTCCTATCGGGACTACATGCTCAAACTGCTGGACACCGGACGCCACCCTCAAGCAGATGACGGAGAGACCCCGTCAATACCGCGGCCGACAAGCGATAAGGATCTTGCCTCGTGACCATGCCTGCCCCCGCCACTCCCGGCATGCCCTTCGCCGAAATCGACACGCCTGCTCTTATCCTCGATCTCGATGCGTTCGAGCGCAACCTGAAGCGCATGGCCGAGAAAACCAGCCCCTATCCGGTGCGTCTGCGCCCGCACAGCAAGTCGCACAAGTCTCCCCTGATCGCGTTGAAGCAAATGGCGCTCGGCGCGGTCGGCGTCTGTTGCCAGAAGGTGTCCGAAGCCGAAGTGATGGTGCGCGGTGGCGTCACCGACGTCCTGGTCACCAACGAGATCGTCGGGCGCCGCAAGCAGGACAAGTTGGCTTGGCTGGCGCGTGAAGCCAAGGTCGCTGTCTGCACCGACAACGCCCAGAACGTCGACGAGCTCGATGCCGCCGCCGCCCGCGCTGGCGTGCGCCTGGAGGTGCTGGTCGAGATCGACTGCGGCAACGGGCGTTGCGGCACGACACCAGGCAAGCCTGCTGCGGACCTCGCCGCCACGATTGCCGGAAAGCAGCATTTGTCTTTCGGGGGGCTTCAAGCCTATTACGGCACCGCACAGCATTTCCGCACACCGCAGGAACGCGTCACCGCCATCGAATCCGCAGGCGAGCACGTGCGTGAGACTCTGGCGGAACTGGAGCGGCGCGGCCTCCCCTGTCCGACGGTAACCGGCGCCGGCACCGGCACCTTCGAACTGGAAGCCTCCACCAACATCTGGAACGAATTGCAGCCCGGCTCCTACATCTTCATGGACGCCGACTACGCGCGCAACATGGTCGATGGCGGCAAGCCGTTCGATACTTTCGAGCACGCACTGTTTGTGCTGGTCACGGTCATGAGCACGCCAGCACCTGAACGCGCCGTCGTTGACGCCGGACATAAGGCGTTGAGCAATGATGCCGGTTTTCCCGAGGTTCCGAGCCTGCCCGGCGCCAAGTATCACCGCCCGTCGGATGAACACGGGGTACTGGATCTCAGCGCTGCGCAACAGCGGCCAGCGCTAGGCGACAAAGTGCTCCTGATCCCCGGCCACTGTGATCCGACCGTCAATCTGCACGACTGGTATATCGGCGTACGCGGTCTGGGGACACGCGAAGCGCGCGTCGCATCGGTATGGCCGGTGGCCGCGCGTGGCGCGATCTTCTAACGGTCTGCGGTCGCTCACGATCACCCTGCGGATTCGTTATCGCGAAACTATTGCAGCGCGCCGCAGCCTCCCTACATGACGCCCATAACGATCCGTCAGGGAGACTGCGATGACACCAGAAGACCGTCAGCTCATTTCCGGCCTTTTCGAGCGTATGAAGGAGTTCGGTTCGCCGGAAAAGGATGGCGAAGCGGAGGCGCTGATCCGTCAGTCTGTGCAGCAGAACCCCGACGCCGCCTATATGCTGGTCCAGTCGGTCCTGGTCCAGGAACACGCCTTGCAGCAGGCCGATGCCCGCATCCGTGCTCTCGAGGAGCAGATGGAGCAAATGGAAGCTCAGCAGCAGCAGAGACCGGCTGGTGGTGGTGGTTTCCTCGACAGCCTGTTCGGCGGTGGCCGCGCGGCGCCGTCTCCGCGTCCGGCTCCGGTCAACAGGGCAGCCGTTGGCAGTGTGCCATCTGCTGGCGGCCGTAGCGGCCCGATGGGTGCCCCTGCGATGCGCGCTGGCGCTGATACGCAGCAGGGCGGCCCTGGTGCTCGCCCGGGCCCCGCAGGCGGTGGCAGTTTCATGCAATCAGCCATGGCCACTGCGGCTGGCGTAGCCGGCGGCATGCTTCTCGCCAACGGCATCTCGAGCATGCTGGGCGGTGGCTCCGCGCAGGCGGCTCAAACACCCGCCGCGACCGATACACCTGCCACAACGGATACAGCGCAGGCGCAACCGGCGAGCCATGAAGACAACGCCGCTGATCATGACAACAATCTGCACGACGCCAGCCACGATGATGACTGGGGTGGTGGAGATGATTGGGGCGGCGACGACTTCGA
>JAEZBU010000218.1 GCA_023426855.1 Pseudomonadota bacterium
CTTTTCCGTCCTTGTGCTTGTAGTCGAGGCGCACCGTTTGCGCCTTGATGGTGATACCGCGCTCGCGCTCGATCTCCATGGAGTCGAGGATCTGCTCCTTCATCTCGCGGTTCGAGACGTTGCCGCATAGCTGGATCAGCCGGTCGGACAGCGTCGACTTGCCGTGGTCGATGTGAGCGATAATCGAGAAATTGCGGATCAGGGATGTGTCGGTCATGGGCGCTAGATAGCACTGGCCTTCCCGCCGCAAAAGGGGCGCTGGAAGCGCTATAGCCTTATTGCGCCTTTCGGCGGCCTTGGACCCGTGCGGCCCCGCTGCTTTCGTCGTTACCGTTATACTCCGCGCCGGCGGGCATCCGGCTTACCTCGTCTGCTGGGAAAGCCCCAAAGCCCGTTCCGCGGGCTGTAAAGCCTCTGCTTAGTCAGCGGTGTTAGCCAATCCGAAACATGGGTTGACTTTCCGCCTGCGCGGGAATGACCGAGGTGGGACTGACAAGCCAATACGGTCGCGCCGCTGGAAAGACGGCGGAGGAAGGCAAACGCGTTCAGATGATTGCCGTGCGCACCTTGGCCGTAACCCACTCGCTGAGCAGGACGGTAACCAAGATCATCAGCAGGATGACGCTGACCTGCGGCCAGGCCAGAACGTTCAGCGAGGCTTCCAGCGCCAGGCCCAGGCCGCCTGCGCCGACCAGACCGAGAACCGTGGATTCGCGGATGTTAATGTCCCAGCGAAACAAGCAAATGGTTGCGAACGCCGGCAGAAGCTGCGGCACCATGCCATAGGCCATCACCTGCGCCGAACTGGCGCCGGTGGCCCGGATGGCCTCGACCTGGCTCTCGTCGATTTCCTCGATCGCCTCGTACAGCAGCTTGCCGATGAATCCGATTGAGCGCAGCGCGATGGCGATAATGCCGGCCAGCACGCCAGGGCCGAGGATCGCGACCAGAAGCAGGCCCCAGATCAGTGCGTTGATCGAGCGCGACGACACGATAATCAGCAACGCGATCGGGCGAATGATGAGGGTGCTGGGCGTCGTGTTGCGCGCCGCCAAAAAGGCCAGCGGCGTGCCCAGAGCGATGGCCAGCAGCGTGCCGATGGTGGCGATGTTGATGGTATCCCACAGCGGTTGCCACAAGTTGTTGGCATACTCCCAGCGTGGCGGCACCATGCGGCCGAAAATGTCGGCGGCCTGGGTCGGGGCATCCCAGGCGAAAGCCCAGATCGTGCCCTCCGTCATTACGCGCCAGCAGAACACGGTGAGTGCGACGAGGGCGAGCCAGCCGAACCAGCGCAGTATCGCGCCTTCGGTGGTCAGCAGCCGCCAGCTCTTCTTGTCATCGGGGAGCGTCAGTACCGGCATGTCACTGGATCCTCTGCCGGATGATGCTGGAAACGTATTCGCACAGCATGACGATGGCGATGATGATGATCAGGATGGCGCCGGCACTGTCGAACTCGTAGCGGTCGAGCGCGGTATTCAGCGTCGCGCCGATGCCGCCCGCACCGACGATGCCGACCACGGCGCTTTCGCGGAAGTTGATGTCGAACCGGTACATCGACAGTCCGATCAGGCGTGGCATGACCTGACTGGCAACGGCGTAGTCGACGAGTTGCCACCAGCTCGCACCTGTGGCGCGTATGGCCTCAAGCTGGGCTGGATCAGCTTCCTCGATATCATCAGCCAGCAGCTTTGCCAGGAAGCCGATGGTTGACAACGACAGCGTCAGGAAGCCGGCCAGCGGCCCGAAACCGAACATCGCAACGAAGAAGATCGCGATGATGATTTCCTGGAACACGCGGGCAAACGCGATGATGGCGCGGCAAATGCCATAAAGCCACCACGGCGCAAGATTGCGGGCAGCGCCGAGGGCGACGGGAACAGACAGCGCGATGCCCGCCACCGTCGAGGTGACTGTCATCGTCAGGCTCTCGATCATGCCCTGCTGGATGTCCGACCAGCGTGAGGTGAAATCGGGCTGGAAGAAACCGGCGAGGAAGCGCACGGAGCGCTGCAATCCTTCGGCCACGCGCGCCCAGTTCACCTCGATCGAGGCGAACGCCAGCAGCAGGTAGACGACGCTGCCGATCAGCAGGCTCCAGCGCAGGGCTGGGCTGCTGATCAAGGGTGGCGGAGACCATTTCGTCGGGTAGGAACGGCCGGCGGTGAGCGAGTCCATGGGCTATTGCACGCTCGCTTCCAGTTTCCGGTCGGCCTGATGCTGGGCGATCTCGTCGTCGTTGTCGTCGTCTTCCGACTTCGCCGTGACGCTCGCGTTCCAGTCTTCCTCGCCGTAGATGCGCGTCAGCACGTCGGAATTGAGCCCCTCGGACGGGCCGTCGTAGACCACCTTGCCCGCACGCAGCCCAACGATGCGCTTGAGAAACAGTTGCGCGAGGCCGACGTCGTGGATGTTGACGATGGCCGCGAGCTGGCGTTCCTCGCACAGTTCGGTCAGCAGGCGCATGACCTGTCGCGACGTCTTCGGATCTAGGCTGGCCGTCGGTTCGTCGATCAGCAGCAGATCTGGCTCCTGCACCAGCGCGCGGGCGATGCCGACACGCTGCCGCTGACCGCCGGAAAGCTGATCGGCACGCTTGTCCACGTGATCCAGCATGCCGACCCTGTCGAGCAGAGCAAACGCACGTTCGATGTCGGCGGCCGGGAATTTCCGCCGATAGCTGGACCAGAAGCCAACATAGCCAAGTCGGCCCGACAGCACGTTTTCCATTACGGTCAGCCGCTCGACCAGCGCGTATTCCTGGAAAATCATGCCGATGCGGCGGCGTGCCTTGCGCAGTTCGCCGCGCGATAACCGCACCAAATCCGTGCCGTTCAGCAAGATGCGGCCGGATGTCGGTTCGACCAGACGGTTGACGCAGCGGATCAAAGTCGACTTGCCGGCACCGGATGGCCCGATCAAGCCGATCACTTCACCGCCGCCGACGGTCAGGTCGACGCCGCCGAGGGCAGCGTCGCCGGTCCTGTAGCGTTTCGTAAGCTGCTCGATTTGCAGCATCGATCGCTGCCCTCCTGTCAGATCACTTGCACGTGTATTTGACGCCCATCGCGGCATCGATCTTGCGGACGATGTCCCAGTTCTTCTTGTGGGTGATCTCGACGAACTTCGCCTCGCCGGACTTCGAGAACTCCGCCTTCAGTTCCGAGCCTTCCCACGGGAAGCTGAAAAACGCTTCCTTGATCTTTTCCTGAAGGTCGGGCTTCAGATTGTAGACGACGCCATAGCCCGTGGTCGGGAAGGTCTGGGATTTGTAAACGCTCTTGATCTGGTCCGGCGTGACGACCTTGCGATCGTACATGCGGCGCAGAACCGAGTTAGCGACCGCGGCGGCCGGATAGTCTTTATTGGCGACGCCGAGGATCGAATTGTCATGCTTGCCGGAGAAAGCCGCTTCGTAGTCCTTGCCGGCTTCCATATTGAATTCGCTTTTCAGCAACGCTGACGGCGCTTTGAAGCCGGAGTTCGACGTTTCCGCCGTAAACGCGAGCTTCTTGCCTTTGATGTCGTCAACCTTTTCGATGCCGGAACCGGGATACGTGATAATTTCCATTTCGTATCCGAAAGAATTGTCCTCACTCGCCATCATGGCGAACGGGCGAAATCCGGCGCAGGCCACCGCCAGCGGATTGGAGCCGGTATTGAAGCCCGCGACGTGCAGGCGTCCTGCGCGCATCGCTTCAAGCTGGGCAGCGTTGGATTGCACCGGGAAAAACTGCACGCGTTTTCCGGTCACCTTCTCCATATGCTTGATGAAGCCATCCCAGACTTTGGCGTAAACGGCCGGATCTTCGACAGGGGTGTAGGCAAACACCAGCGTTGAAGGATCGATCTGATTTTTTGGATCGCTGGGAATGTCGGCGACCAGATCGCCGTCATTGTCCTGATATCGGGCATCGAGCGCGATTGCTGGAGCCGCCGTTAAGGCAACCGCCAAACCCAAGGCAAACGTCAGCAGATTGCGGGCGATAGATCGCTGCATTTCAATCTTCCTCCACTGTATGCCACCGCTTCTGATTGGCTGCGGCTTATATGACAGCCTAACAGTTTGGCGACGCTCAGTGGAAGCACTTCCGTTGATCGTTGCAATTCCGTCATAAACAAAGCGCGGCCGGGCCCGGGGGCCGCGCGG
>JAEZBU010000234.1 GCA_023426855.1 Pseudomonadota bacterium
AAACTCATTCAATCCCAACTGGACGATGTGCGGCTGGAGGACGGCTTCATTGTCGGCCCTTCGGGGCGCATTTCCGTCGCCGATATCGCCCGCACCTGGTATCGCCGGCCGCAGGATCTGCCCGCCGATGTCGATGCCGGCGGTCTGGAAGTGACGGCCGGCTACAAGGCGAAGCGCGATACCGGCACCTTCAGCTACGCTGCGCACGCGGCGGTCGTCGCCGTCGATACCGAAACCGGCGAAAGCGAAATCCTCGACTATGTCATCTGCGAGGACGGCGGCGTGCTGGTCAATCCGATGATCGTTGATGGCCAGATATGGGGGGGCGCCGCGCAGGGCATTGGCACCGCGCTATACGAGGAAATGCCCTACGACGGCCGGGGGCAGCCACTCGCCTCGACACTGTCGGACTATCTGCTGCCCGGCCCGACGGAGGTTCCCGAAATCCGCATCCTGCATATGGAAACGCCATCGCCATACACGCGCTTCGGCCAGAAGGGGCTCGCCGAAGGTGGCGCCATCGCGCCGCCGGCTGCCATCACCAACGCCATCAATGACGCGCTGAAGGGCATCGGTGCCGCTGAATTGCTGGTCTCCCCGGTGACGCCACGGCGGATCGTCGAAGCCATCGCGGCTAAGAGCGGAGCGGCAGCATGAAAGCGGTCGCATTCGATTATGCCCGGCCACGCACCGTTGACGAGGCTGTCAAACTGCTCGCCGCCACACCGGGTGCCAAGATCATCGCGGGCGGCCAGACACTCGGGCCGATGCTGAACTTGCGGCTGGCGCAACCCGATCTGCTCGTCGACATCACGCGCATCGCGGAACTCGCCGATGTGCAGGGTAGCGACGACAGCGCCACGTTCGGCGGAACGGTCACGCATGCCGCCATCGAGGACGGTCGCATCTCGGTCGACCCGTCGAACGGATTCCTGCCGCGCGTCGCGAAAGGCATCGCATACCGCGCCGTGCGCACACGTGGCACTGTCGGCGGCAGCCTCGCCCACGCCGATCCGGCGGCCGACTGGCTGTCCTGCTTCACGGCGCTCGGTGCTGAACTCGTCATCGCGCACGCCGGGGGACGCCGCACCGTTGCACTGACGGACTTTATGCGCGCCGCTCTCGACACCGATCTCGACCACGATGAACTGGTGGCCGGCGTGCGCATCCAGAAACTGTCGCGCAGTGCCCGCTGCGGCTATCACAAGATCTGCCGCAAAACGGGTGAATTCGCCGAGGCCATCGGCGTTGCCGTGCACGATCCGGACCGTGGCATCCTGCGTCTCGTCTCCGGCTCGACGCAAGGCCGCCCGGTGGTGATCAACTGCGGCAAGCTCGGCATCACCACTTTCGAGCCGTCAGCCGCTGAACGTCCCGAAGTCGCGGACGCCCTGCGCGCGGCCGGGATGGACGACGCTTACGAATTGAAAATCCACGTCGTCGCGATCCGGCGCGCAATCGAGGAGGCGCTGGCGGCATGACCAAAATCGCGATGACCGTCAACGGCCAGGCGGTGTCCGCCGAAGTGACGCCCCGCACGCATCTCGCCGATTTCCTACGCGAACATCTGATGCTGACCGGCACGCATTTGGGTTGCGAGCACGGCATTTGCGGTGCCTGCACCGTCGAGATCGATGGCGAGATTTCGCGCTCCTGCATCACCTACGCGGTGGCCTGCGACGGCGCCAGCATCCGCACCATCGAAGGCTTCGACGACGATGCACTGATGGGGCGGCTGCGCACGGCATTCACCGAAGAACATGCGCTGCAGTGCGGCTTCTGCACGCCCGGCATGCTGGTTGCCGCGCGCGACCTGGTTCGTCGCAAGGCGGGCCTTAGCCGGCAGGATATCCGCATCGAAATGAGCGGCAACCTGTGCCGCTGCACGGGCTATATGGGCATCGTCAACGCCATCGACCGCGTCATGGCGGACACCGGCGCCGAAACGCGGCCACTGGCGTCATCCGCCACGAGATGGCTAGGCCCCGCTCCCGGCCCCCAGGCCATCACCGCTGAAGCAGTCGAAGCACCGGCCGCCAAGCGCCCCGCGGCGCCTGCCCTTGTCGCCACGCCAGCCAAGCCCGTTGCAGCCTCGTCACGGCCGCCGATCAAGGTCACCGTCGGCACGATCGAAACCGTCGATGGCGAGACGCGGCTGAGCCAGAGTTTCGTGCTGCCACACGCGCGCGCCGACGTCTGGCGCATTCTGTCCGATCCGGAAGAAGTCGCGCGCTGCATGCCGGGCATGGTGCTCGACGGCCCGCCGCAGAACGGCCGTGCCTCGGGTCGCATGGAGGTCAAGCTTGGGCCGATCACGGCCAGCTTCGCCGGCGAAGGCCACTTCGAGCGTCTCGATAACGACTACCGCCAGGTCATCGTCGGCCAGGGTGGAGACCGCAAAAGCGGATCGCGGGCCACGGGACGCGTCGAATACCGGCTGCTGCCCGCCGAACGCGACGCGCAAGACGCGACCGAGGTCCACGCCACCATCGCCTACGCGCTGACAGGCCCGCTGGCTCAGTTCAGCCGGTCGGGGCTGGTGCGCGATCTGGTCGGCCGCATCGGGGAAGTGTTCGCACAAAGCGTCGATGCGCGACTGAGTGGCGTCGAGGCCGACCCGCACGCCTCGACCCAGCTCGGCGGCATCTCGCTGGTGTTCCAGGTCATCACTGGCCGCCTACGCGAACTTTTTGCCCGCATTTTCGGCCAATCCAAGCCCTGACCGCGAAGAAAATTCGGTTAACGGACGAATCCGATCGTAGCCGGGAACCCGCTGTTAGGCGTGGCGTTGCTAGGATGCACATCGGATCAATGAGTTGCAGGCTCATCCGTGCATCAGAAGTTCGCCCGTTGCCGTCCGTTGCTGCTGCTGTGCGCTTGCCTGTTTGCGGCCATGCACGCATTTGCACTGTTGGTTGTCAGCGCAGCGCCTGCGCACGCGCTTGAGCCCGCTGCAGCCCAGTCCAAGCCTCAGGCAGCGGATGCCCCGCCACCGCCTCAGCATCTGACACCTGAAACCGCCCGCGATTACGTCTCCCGGCTCAGCGACGAGCAGGCGCGCAAGCTGTTGCTGCAGAAACTGGACACCGAAGTTCCTCAGAGTTCGACAGGCCCGGACGAATCCTCGCTCCGCGTCGCCGGTCGCACGGTTCTCGCCCTTGTCGCAGAAATCCGCGAGAACGTTCTACGAGTTCCGCAAATGCCGTCGGTGCTCGCAACCAGTGCCGAGAATTTCCTGGCCGGCCGGCCGGCCAGCGCCGCCGTCTCGTTCGTGCTGTATCTCGCTGCCGCTATAGGTGCCGGCCTCATCGCTGCGGCTGCCATCAACACGTTTGCGAAGTACGCCAACACGCGCATAGCCTCGACGCACCCAACCAGCTTGAAACAATCCATCAGTCTCCTGGTTTCCCGGTTGGCCCTGGAACTTGCCGGACTGACGGCATTCGTCTGCACGGCACTCCTGTTCTCGTTGTTCGCATTCGGGCATGGAACCAACGAGCTTTTCACCGCCACGCTGGTGATTATTGCCGCGGCCGCCGTCTGGCTCGTATGGCTCGTGGCGCGCTTCCTGTTCGCCCCCAAGCGCGCTGACTTGCGCCTATGCCCGCTCACCGACAGTGTGGCGAGCCTGCTCGTTCGGCGCAGTCTCATGGTCGCGACCATCCTGGCAATCGGCGACATTCTTTTCCGCTGGACGTCCGCATTCGGCTTTGCCGGCGAACGCACCGGCCTCGCCTTCTGGCCGGTCACGATAGCCTATGCCCTGGCAGCGGCAACGATCTGGAATGCACGCCACGCGTTGTCGCAGATGCTGATCGATACGCGTGAAAACGGAGAGTCGCCGAACTGGATCAACGTCGCGGGTCTATGGCCGGCGCTCGCAGTCGTCATGATCGTGGCGCAGTGGCTGGTCGCCGCGCTACTTGTCGCGACCGGCCACGTCGACAAGGTCTCCTTACCTGCGCTGCACATCACGCTTGGTCTGGTCGCTCTCTTGCCGGTCATAGAGCTGGCCATCCGACCACTGGTCAGCGGCCTGTTTCCAACCAATCGAACCCAGAACCAGATGCTGCAGGCCGCACACGTCCAAACCCAGCGCGGTCTCGTCCGCATATCGCGCACCGTCGCAGCACTGGTGATTTTCTTCGTCCTCCTGCGGTTGTGGAATGTCGACGTGCTGAGCATCGCGCAAAGAGGCGTCGGTGAACGCCTGGCCGGCGCGCTGTTCGAAATCGTCCTGCTGGTGCTCGTCGCCTACGGCGCCTGGGAAGCGGTCCGCATCTGGACAGAACGGCAACTCGCCATCGAGCACGCGAGATTACGTGCGGAGCAAGCCGACGACAGCCACGGAGATACATTGGAAGGCGGCCGCGAAGGCTCTCGCATCCTGACGCTGTACCCGCTGCTGCGCTGGACGGCACAGATTTTCATCGTCGTGTTCGCAGCCCTTGCGATCCTCGGCGCCCTGGGCATCAACACCGGTCCCCTCCTCGCAGGCGCCGGCATCGTTGGCGTCGCCGTCGGCTTCGGCTCTCAGGCACTGGTCCGCGATATCATTTCCGGCATCTTCTTCCTCGCCGATGACGCCTTCCGCCGCGGCGAATATGTCGAGGTTGGCCCGGTCAAAGGCACGGTCGAGAACATCTCCATACGCTCGATGCAGTTGCGCCATCAAAATGGCCCGCTCAACACCATCCCGTTCGGCGAGATCAAGCACCTGAAGAATTATTCGCGCGACTGGGTAATTATGAAATTGCCGTTGCGGCTGACCTTCGACACCGATGTCGACAAGGTCCGCAAGCTGATCAAAGACCTCGGCAAGAAGCTGCTGGCCGATCCGGAGATCGGGCCGAAGTTCATCCAGCCGCTCAAATCCCAAGGTGTCATCGAGATGGATGATTCGGCGATGATCATCCGCGTCAAGTTCATGACCAGGCCGGGCGATCAATGGCCCATCCGAAGCAAGGTCTACGCCGAAATCCGATCACTTTTCGAACGCGAAGGTATCCACTTCGCAAGTAGAGAAGTCCGGGTTCGCGTGTCCGATCAGGATGCAGAAGCATCGCCCGGCAATCGGACAGCCGCCATCGGGGCGGCCGCCTCACGGGCCGCGATCGCGGCGCAGCAACAACCTCAAAAAGTTAACGGCGACACCCTATAGGATGTTATCCGATGATCTATCTTTGCGAGGCGCACATCTCTAAATCCCATGGCAATCACCACGCCGCACGCATGGGTGCGCGCGCATGATTGACCGCGAGATTTTGAAAGACGTCTTCGCGTTCGTCACGACAAGCAGCGAAATAAACGCACCCACCGAGCTTCTTGCCGGCCTGGAAGCCGCCGTCCATCAGGGAACAGTGCCGGTCTCCGTGCTTGGCATCGCCCGGCTGCCGATGCTGTCGAGGGACTGGAGCGGCACCCGTCTTGGCGTATCGGCTTTTCTGGGACCAAGCGCACCCACGGGTTGGTGGGACGAGTATATATCGGTATCTCGGATGCGGATGGATCAGGATCTGATGATGGCGCGCACAAGTCTGGCGCCGTTCACCTGGACCGAAAGCCGAAAGATGCTGGAGCCTATCGGCGTCGATCGCTGGCCACATGAGCTTGCCATGCAGTTCGGGATGCGCGACGGACTGACGTGCCCGGTTGGCAACCGCTGGCTCCTTGTCTACTGGTCGAAGAAAGTTCTCAACGGCGTGCTGGATGACGCGCAACGCGCCTTGCTGTTCATGGCAGCCAATTGCGCCGCCATCCGCCTCGAACAGATCGCACCTGCCGATCCTGACAGACTGCCCACCGGCGCACGCCTCACGCCGCGTGAACTGTCGGTATTGCGCTATGCCGCGATGGGCAAGCCGGCAGCCGAGATTGCGGGCCTGCTGGGAATTGGCGAAGAAACCGTGCGCAGCCACTTCAAGAAAGCCCAGGATAAGCTCGGTGCGCGCAATCGCACGCAAGCGGCTGCCGAGGCGATCCGCCGAAACCTGATCCCTTAGAAAGTCTCCCCTCTTTTGGGGATGGCCCTGGACATGATGCCGAGTAGGTTCGCGCCCTTCGCAAAGCAGGACGGGGGGCGAGCGGACTTTCAAGGAAAGCGGCGCATGTCGGTCAATAAGGATACTCGACCAATTCTGGTCGTCGAAGACGATCCACTGATAGGATTGTCACTCATCGATCAACTCGTCACGGCTGGAGCTGAGGTCGTCGGCCCTGTCGGCAATCTTGCCAGAGCCATGCACATCGCCAGTCAGGCGGACCTGGCTGGGGCGATCCTCGACGTCAATATTGACAACGATCAGGTGTGGCCCGTGGCGCTCAAGCTCAAAGCAAGGGGCATCCCATTCGTTTTTGCCAGCGCCACCCACGAGCGTGAGTTTGCAGCGCACGGACTGGCAGACAGCCCGCGCTTCCCGAAACCCTATGCCCTGCAGGACGTCACGGATGCCCTGCTTGCTCTGATAGAGGGCGCGCGTTCCAAAATGCCCACCGATTGCCACGCGCATTCTCTTTGCAGTGGATAGCGAGCGACAGCCGGTCAAGCGGCTGGAACTAAAAGCTCGAGCCGACTGTTAGCATTTCGCTGCGGTTGCAGCGCAGTTTACCGTCGGAGATCACCGCAATGGCTGACAAAGCGACCTTTACCCCGGACGAATGGCGAACTGTCATGGAAAGCGTCATGGCCACAGGAATGGCCGTGTCCGCCGCCGAGCCCAGCGGGCTTTGGGGTATGTTGAAGGAAGGCTTTGCCAGTGCATCTGCAATGAATGAGGCGAATCAGGATCAGCATGCCAATCCACTTATCCGCGCAGTCGTCGCTGATTTTGCGACATCGGAAGGCCGCAAGGCTGTTCAAGACGATCTGCGCGATCGCCTGAAGGGCGCCAAGTCGAGCGATATCAAGGATCGCTCCATAACGCTTTTGCGCGAGGCCTCTTCGATCGTCGATGCCAAGGCCCCGGAAGATTCCGCAGCCTTCAAGGCTTGGCTTCAGCAGATCGGGCAGCGCGTCGCGGATGCCGCCAACGAAGGTGGTTTTCTCGGTTTTGGCGGCGTGCAGGTGACAGACGCCGAAAAGGCCACCCTCGACGACATTTCAAAAGCCCTCGAAAAAACCACGGCGTGATCAGAGCAAATGTCCCACACTTCAGGAACACCTGCGGCTGCGCGCGTCGCGGTTGGACGCGCCGGTCTGGTCTTTGTCGCGACGCACGTTGTCGTCCTTGGAGGGGTTATGCTGCTGGTGATCGTCGGCTAGCGACACATCACCAGCGCGGCCCGATATAGGGCGGCCGATACCGCGCATCGGCGCAGTAATCACCGTTCCAATATCGGAACTTGCCGCAGCTCGACGGTCGAGGCGGCGGCAGAAACTCCACGATCGGCGCTGGCTCCCGGTAGTATACCGGCGGCGGAGGCGCATAGCCATAGGTCGGGGCGTAGCGCGGCGGCGCATAATAGCCGTACGACGGGCGATCCCGATAGATCACGACGTCCTCATCCAGATAGCGGCGATACCGGATCTGCATCGGCGTTATAGCGCTGGCCGATGCTGCGATGACCTGTGTCGTCGCGAAAGGCGACGCGTGTGCAGGCGCTGCCAGCCAAGAGACGCTAAGACCTGTCAGAAGTATTGGAGCCAGGAAAGACGAAACCAAGAGGAAGAGACGCAAGCGTGTGAGCATGGTGTACTCCCAATTCTCCCGGCACGTCACGATAGCGCCGGAGGGACATGAGAGTCTCGGATAAGATGCCGAGCACGGATCGCGCGACCGTAATCATCTCTCGTGCTTGAAAATGCGTTATCCGCGCCGGTGGCATTTGCGCGGCTTACGGAACGGGCCAAAGTCCGCCGTTGCAGTCATTGGATCATCCGAAGCGATCCGACAACCGCCATCCCAGCAGCGCGTTCCGGAAATGAAAAAACCGCCGGCAAGAACCGACGGTTGCAATAATCGTTAGCGCCTAACGCGGGCAGCGGGACAATCCCGCTGCGGCCGCAGCTCGATCAGTTCAGCTTGCCCTTGAGATCGGCAATGCTCTGATTGACCAGACCGGCATCGACGTTGGCCGTCACCTTACTGCGCAGGATCCGCTCGGCGGCGGAAACAGCACTATCAACGGCGGCAGCGCGAACTTCACCGAGAGCCTGCGCTTCAGCACGCGCGATCTTGTCC
>JAEZBU010000250.1 GCA_023426855.1 Pseudomonadota bacterium
GTGCCTGCTCTTTCTCGCACGCGCTCTCAGCAAACGGACAACGCGGGGAAAAAATGCAACCCGGTGGTGGCTCGAGCAGATTGGGAAACCGTCCCGGAATCGGCGCGATACGTTTCGCATCGCCCGATACCGAAAAGCGCGGCAGCGATGCCAGCAATCCTTTCGTGTAGGGATGTGACGGCGTACCCAGAACCTGGTCCTTCGGACCGGTCTCGACGATTTTACCCGCGTAAAGCACACAGACACGATGAGCAATGCGGTTCACCACACCGAGATTGTGCGTGATGAACATCATCGCCAGACCGCGATCCCGACTGAGCCGGTCAAGAAGATCGAGGATCTGCGCTTCGACCGTCACGTCCAGAGCCGTGGTCGGCTCATCCAGAATGAGCAGGCGTGGATTGCAAATGATAGCGGTCGCAATCAACACGCGCTGCTGCATGCCACCCGATAGCTGATGCGGATAAGCCGAGATCAACTCACCCGGATTCGGCAGCCCGACTTCACCGAGAGCCTCGACCGCCCGCTGCAGTGCCGTCGCGCGATCAACGCCGCGATTATGGACGAGCGGTTCGCTGACCTGCTCGCCAATCCGGAGGCTGGGATTGAGCGACGTGAATGGATCCTGGAACACCATGCCGATGTCCCGACCGCGCAGCGCACGTTGAGACGCAGCATCGAGGTCGATCAATTCGCGCCCGTCGAACCGAATGGAGCCGGTCAGCTGCGCCTCCGGTCCGTGCAATCCCATGACGGATAACGCAATCGTGCTTTTGCCCGAACCGGATTCGCCAACCAGAGCGACCGTTTCTCCGGCATTTACGGACAACGAAACGTCATTCAAGGCGCGCAGTCCGCCTGTGCCGCCGTAGACCAGATTGACGTTTGCGATCGTGAGAAGCGGCGAAGACATCACGTGCCCCTCCTCTGCATGCGCGGATCGAGCCATTCCCTCAGTCCGTCGCCGAGGAGGTTCACAGCAACGACAGTTATGCCCATCGCGATTCCCGGCGCCAAAGCCACCCAGGGCGCGCGATCGATCAATGGCCGTGCTTCACTGATCATCAACCCCCAGTCAGAACTCGGCGGCTGCGCACCGAGTCCGATAAACGACAGCGCTGCGCCGAGAAGCATGGCGAACGTAATGCGCAGACTGCCTTCCACCATGATCGGTGGCCATGCATTCGGCAGGATTTCCGCATGCAGGATGTACCAAGTCTTCTCACCGCGCGCGCGCGCAGCCTGAACGAACTCTTCGTTCGCGAGATCCAGCGTCAGGCTACGCGTGAGGCGCACCGTAATCGGCACATAGACAATGCCGATTGCGATAATCAGTTTCCACAGAGATGGCGGCGTAACGGCCAGGATCAACAGTCCGAGCATGATCGGCGGAAACGACATCAGAACGTCCGTCGCCCGCATGATCATTTCTTCGACCACGCCGCGCCGATAGCCGGCGATCAACCCAAGCGGGATACCGATCAGCATGCTCAGCACGGTCGCGGAGAATCCCATGATCAGCGACAACTGCCCGCCCATCAGTGTGCGGCTGAATACATCACGTCCGAATTCGTCCGTGCCGAACCAGAACTGGAGATTCGGTGGCTTCAGGCGGTTGAGCAGGCTCATTTCATCATAACGATAGGGCGCGATCCAAGGCGCTGCGATGGCGACGAACACCAGCACGGCCACGATGCTTCCACCCACGATGAGCTTGGCGTTAAGCGATCTCCTGCGCGGTTGCCGCGCGACCGCGTCAGTGGGCTGAGCCATAGCGAATCTTCGGATTGAAATAAGCGTATAGAAGATCGGCAGCCAGGTTCGCGAAGCAATAGACCGCCGCGATGAGGAGGATGCCAGCTTGTATCAACGGCAAATCGTGCCGCTCGATCGCGAACAGAAGTAATCGGCCGATACCTGGATACGAAAAGACCGCTTCAACCACGACGATGTTGCCGAGCAGCCAGCCGACATCAACGGCGAGAACCGTAATGGCCGGCAGCAGGGCATTGCGCATCGCGTGGCGCTTGATCACGACGCTTTCGGGCAATCCCTTTGCGCGCGCATTGCGAACATACTGGCTGCGCAATGTTTCGATCATGCTTGAACGGGTGAGGCGCGATACGTGCGCAATCAGCGTGAACGTCAACGTTGCCACCGGCAACACGAGGTATGACGCCCAGGTGAAAAAACCATCCGAAATATTGCCGGATCCGCCGGATGGCAGCCAGCCAAGGTAGCGCGCAAAAACGATAATACCGACGATGGCCCAGAAAAACTCCGGCACCGAAATGCCGATATAGGAGAACAACGAAATGGCATGATCGGCAGGCTTGTCCTGCCGGATTGCAGCGATCACGCCGAGAGACAGGCCGAAGATCGTCACGAAGATGAACGCGATGCCGGCCAACAGCGCCGACGACAGAAACGCCTCCCATATCATTGGCCCGACCGCACGCTCCATGACAATGGACGTGCCCAGATTGCCGACCAGGATTTGCGACGCCCATCTCCAGTATTGAACGTAGATTGGCGCATCGAGACCAAGACGCTGCTCGATCGCCTTGAGCGTGGCCTCGTCTGCAAACTGGCCGCCGAGCACACTCGCGACGTCGCCTGGCAAAACCTGGGTTATGCCAAAGATCAATACCGACATAGCCGCCAAAATCGCGAAAATGCCGATCACGCGTTTTATGACGTAAAGAACCATCGATTTCCGTAACTGCTCGCTGCCGACCGTCTACAGCCGGCAGCGTGCATTTATGCTAATGACGGAGAGTGAACAGGCGCCTCGCGCACGACAAGGCGCCGTCCTCATCACTCGATGACAACTTCACGCAAATCCAACCACATCATCGGGCTGGATTTGAAGTTTTTCACGTTCTTGCGGAATGCATTGACGTGATTTTGCACGTAACCGATCGCGCCGGCTGGATTAGCTTCCACAAGCTCCTGAAACTTCATGTACAGCCGCTTGCGCTCCTCGTCCGTCTTCGCGGCACGCGCCTCGTCGAGAACCTTGTCGACTTCCGGGTTCTTGTAGTTCCACAGTTGGGTATTCCATGAACCGCTCGAATGGAACCAAGGATAGGTCGAGGTATCGATCGTGGGGCGGCTGTAGAATCCGTCCGCGAAGAATGCGGCCTTACCTTCGATCTCCTTCACGAACTTGTCCCACGGAACGCGCTGGAGATCCGCCTTGATGCCGATCTGCGCCAGATATTCACGCGCAGCGACGCCAATCCTTTCCCGCGTCGGGCGGCCGCTCGGCAGATACAGCGTTACCGAAAAGCCATTTGGGAATCCCGCCTCGGCCAGCAGCTTTTTGGCTGCCGGAATATCCGGCTTGGTAATCGGCAGATCCTTGTTGAAGTAAGGATGCGACGGCGGAATCATCGTGTGCGTCGGCGTTCCCTGGCCGTAAAGCGCCAACTCAACCAGGGCCTGTTTGTCGAGCGCCAGCAAAACCGCACGGCGCACGCGCGGATCATCAAACGGCTTCTGCGCCGAATTCATGATGAGGCCGTCCCATGTCGATGTCGGAACCGAGCTAATCTCGACATTCGGATTCTTGGTGAACTGTTCCAGCGACTCGAGCGGCAAGCTCCAAACCAGATCCAGCTCGCCAGTCTCAAGAGCAGTCACCTGCGCGGCAGCCTCCGGCATAATCCGCAGCACGACACCGTCGAGCTTCGGCTGGCCCTGCATGAAGTAGTCCGGGTTCTTCTCGAGTTCGACACGATCACCAGGACGATAAGCTTTGAACTTGAATGGCCCCGTGCCAATCGGCTGTGTCGCGATGGTGTCGATCTTATCGCGCGGAAGGATGCGAACCTGACGGTCGCCGAACAGCTCCGCAAAGCCAGAGTACGGGATTTTTAGCAGGAACTTGATCGTCGTGTTGTCGACAACCTCGATGCTGTCCACGATGTCGAAATTCACGCGCGCGGTCGAACCGATCGATTTGTCCATCACGCGCTCGATCGTCGCCTTGACGTCTTCCGCGTCGACTTCGCGACCATGATGGAACTTCACGCCCGACCGCAGCTTGAAGGTCCAGGTCTTCTGGTCCTCACTGGCATTCCAGCTCTCGGCCAGATCCGGCTTCAGCATACCGCCGCCATCGACTTCGACCAGGCCGCTGAAGATCAGAAAATTCAAAATATATTCTTCGCCAAGTTTTGTCTTGGCGGCATCCAGCGTGTTGATGTTTGACGGAACAGCAACACGCAGCGTCCCTTGAGCAGACGCGGACGCTCCGAGCGCCGCAAAACCCAGGGCAGTCGCGCCGAGCGCACTGAGAACGTGTCTGTATTTCATTTGCCTTTTCCTTTTCGGATTATCGCTCGCGCCGGTACCCTCCCACGCGAACGCATTATTACGGTCAAGTCTTCGCCAACCGTCTGCCCTTCCCGGATGCGAATATCGCTCCGAGAAACTCTATGATCAGTGTCGTCGCCAGCAGGCACGTCTGCCCATGCAGGTCGACAAACGGATTCACCTCCACCAGATCAAACCCAACGACGTCGCTCTTTGCGGCAACGCCTTGCAAGAGACCACGCACCTCATGATACAGGAGCCCGTCCACGGTCGGGGAACCTGTACCCGGTGCAATCGATGGATCGAGGCCATCGATATCGATCGTGACGAATGTTTTTCCGAGATCCGGGAAATCGCCCAGTATGTCTTTGATACCGCGCTCGCGAATGTCTTCGCGCGTATAAATATGGACGCCCTGTTCTATCGCGTCGCTATAATCGCTTTCGCGAGATCGGACATCGCGAATGCCCAATTGAACCATATTGCGGACGAACGGCAATTCCTTCGCGCGACGTAAAGGGCTGGCGTTCGTATAACGCAGCCCACCGACTTCCTGACGCCAATCCATATGTGCGTCGATATGAACGATGTCGATCTGGCCGAACGTCTCAAACGCCCGCACATTCGGAAATGTCACTGAATGATCACCGCCGATCAGAACCGGCAGCGCGCCCGAACCAAGTACCGCCTGAACGGACGCGGTGATCTTGTCCATATTCCGCTCGTGGTCGAAGTAGGTGATGTCGACATCACCACAATCGACGATGGATACGCCATCGAGAAAGCGCTTTTTCTGATTTATATCCCAGTAACCGGCCGCGTTTCCCGTTCCCCACGCAGCGTAACGCGGAGAGTAATTGCGAATTTCGCGAGGGCCAAATCTCGTGCCTGGACGATAACTGTTTCCGCAGTCATAAGGAATGCCAAGGACGGCCACGTCCGCCTGAATTTTCGAAAGGTCCTCGCAGATTGGAGACCTCAGAAAACTGGCAATGCCGGCTGCCGGCATACCGGCATATACGTCTCGTAGCGCGGCACACCGTCATTCATACTGACAACTCCACGCTCTCGAAGCGCGCCCGGATACTCTGCACGGATCGCATTGACACATCGCAGAAATAGCGACACGCACCGAGCGCGCAGATATCGATACGCTTCCGCATACAGAAACGGCATTTTACGAACTTCTTACGCAACAGGCTAATCACATACGTATTCCATTGCAACATTTCGCGCCTTGTGCAGTCGAATTGAACAAAGTGCACATTAATCGGGCGACGATATCGATCACTCTGCACAGCGCGCAGGCAATTGAGCTCGTTCGCCGCGAGCACAGTCGGAGTCATCATCGCAGAAGCATCCGCGAAATAATGTTGCGTTGTATTTCAGATGACCCCTCATAAATGCGCATAATGCGGGCATCGCGCGCCAAACGCTCCAGTGGCATTTCGCGAGAATAGCCATACCCGCCATGGATCTGCAGGGCGGCATCGATCACCCGTCCCGCCATTTCCGACGCAAAAAGCTTCGCCATCGCCGCTTCCTGGGAAAAGCTGGTGTGCTGCGCGCGCAGATGCGCCGCGCGGAGCCCGAGCAATCGCGCCGCTTCGAGGTCAGTCGCCATGTCGGCAAGCATCCACTGCAGACCCTGAAATTCCGCGATCGGCAGACCGCCAATTTCCCGCTGCTTCATCCAATCCCGGGCAGCCGCCACCGCCGCACGTGCCATGCCGGTGCACGTGGCAGCAACCTCGACGCGGCCGTTGTCGAGCACCTTCATTGCCGTCCGGAAGCCTGATCCCTCCGGGCCGAGCCGCTGATCCGCTGGCACAATGCAATTATCAAACGCAACCTCGAAGACGTGACCGCCCCGCAAACCCATGGTGGGCTCATGCGAGCTGATACTGATGCCAGGCGCATCGCGATCGACGATGAACGCACTGATGCCGCGGCTCGCCGCTGACTGATCCGTCATCGCAAACACGACGAGAAATCGCGCGTGCGCTGCGTTCGAGATGAAATGCTTCGTACCGTTCAGATGATAAACGTCGCCCTTTGCGACTGCGCTCGTCCGCATATCGGCGGGATTCGACCCGGCCTTTGGCTCCGTCAGCGCAAATGCGCCGAGCGCGTCACCGCGCGCAGCCGCAGGCAACCAACGCTCGCGCTGCGCGTCGTCGCCGCCAATCAGAATGGCATCCGTCGCCAGATAATGCGCTGTCAGCATCGACGTGGTCGACGCACAAGCACCAGCCAGGGCTTCTACGGCCAGGTACAGTGCAACGGGCGACGCACCCGCTCCACCCCACCGCTCGGGCAAATTCATTCCCGTGAGGCCGATGTCGGCAAGGGCCGGAAGGTGTACCCCGGCGAAACGCTCTTCCTCGTCGATCACCTTGGCCTGAGGCGCAATCACGGACGAAGCAAAGCGCTCCATCGTATCGGCAATCGCAAGGTCGTCTTCGGTGCAGAACGGTGTCATTGGACTCTCAGACAATCGACAACGATGAGCTTGAACCGCGGCCGAAAAGAAATAAAATATATGTTCGACATAGTTTGAATTAGAAATAATGATACGCTTCTCATTCCGTCAGCTTTCGTATTTCGTGGCCACGGCCGAAACGGGGAGCACGCTGCGCGCCGCGCAGGCGCTCAACGTTTCCCAGCCCGCCGTCTCCGTCGCGATCAAGCAGCTTGAAGATCTCTTCGGCCAGAAGCTGTTCGTGCGTCGTCACGCGCAAGGCGTAGACCTGACGCCATTTGGCAGACGAAAACTGGTCGAAGTCCGTCATCTGTTGGCGGACGCGAACGTTGTCGCCGGCAGCGGCGATGACGACAATCTGACCGGAGACCTGGAAATCGGGATCTTTTCGACGCTGGCCGCTGCATTCGCGCCAGGATTGCTGCGTGCATTCGCCGACGCACATCCTGAAGTCCGCGTGCGGATGCGTGAACAGCATCTCGATCAGCTCGAACGCGACCTCGACCGGGGTGTTATCGAGCTGGCATTACTCTACGAACTTGATACCATCGGCGAAATGAAACGCACGCGATTGGCCGCGTTCAGGCCATACGCTCTGCTGTCAAAAGGACATCCGCTTGCCTCCCGCCCATCCGTGACGCTGGCGGACCTGGCGCGTCATCCGTTCATTCTGATCGATCTGCCGCACAGCCGCGATTATTTCCTGTCGCTGTTTCGCACTGCCGGCGTCATGCCCGAACAGGTGCTGCGTTGCACGTCGCTTGAGACCGTCCGCGGCATGGTTGCTCACGGGCACGGCGTAAGCGTTCTGGTCACACGCCCTGTCGGCGACCGTTCACACGATGGAAAAAAGCTGGTCTGCCGCCCGCTTGCCGACAAAGTGCCGCCACAGCGCGCAATCATCTGCTCGTCGTCGCGCGCGCCGGTTACACGCGTGGCGCAGGCTTTCGTCGATGAGGCCAAGCGCTATTTTGCGGCGATAACGACGGCCCATGAATAGGATTTTTCAATCCAAGCTATGAATAATCATTAGTTTATCTTCATTGCCTCGCACTCCTAAATGACCCGAGGCGGCGACTGTCGTAAGCCGTCCGGCGCAATCGAGGACTGACTTGTGACGCAAACGGCCACCAACAGACGCATCATTCGCGCGCCGCGCGGCACCACCCTCAACACCAAGAGCTGGCAAACCGAGGGCCCGCTGCGCATGCTGATGAACAACCTCGATCCCGAGGTGGCGGAGCGGCCGGAAGACCTGGTGGTGTACGGCGGTCGCGGGCGGGCCGCGCGCAACTGGGAGAGCTTCGATCGCATCGTTTCCACGCTGAAGTCGTTGGACGCCGATGAAACGCTGCTGGTGCAATCGGGCAAGCCCATCGGTGTCATCCGCACGCACACAGATGCACCACGCGTTCTGATCGCCAATTCCAATCTGGTCGGTCGCTGGGCAACAGCCGAAGTCTTCGATGAGCTGGAGCGCAAAGGCCTGATGATGTACGGCCAGATGACGGCCGGTTCATGGACATACATCGGCAGCCAGGGAATCATCGGCGGCACCTTCGAAACCTTCGTCGAGGCAGGCCGACAGCACTACGGTGGCGATCTCGCCGGCCGCTGGCTGCTGACTGCGGGCCTTGGCGGAATGGGCGGCGCTCAACCTCTCGCGGGCGTCATGGCCGGATGCTCGGTTCTCGCCGTGGAAATGCGGGCAGAGCGTATCGAACGCCGCATCGAAAGCAGATATCTCGATGCCCGCGCCGATAATCTGGATGACGCGCTGGCAAAAATCCACCAGGCTAAAAGTGACGGCAAGGCCATTTCGATTGGACTGATCGGAAACGCCGCGGAAGTCTACGAGCAAATTCTCGCGCGCGGCGACTTGCCGGATCTCGTCACCGATCAAACCGCGGCTCACGATCCGCTGCATGGTTACATTCCAGCCGGCTGGAGCATCAGCGATTGGGAACGCCAGCGTGAAACTGATCCCGAGGGCGTCATTGCAGCAGCCAAAGCGACCATGGCCCGGCAGGTGCGTGCCATGCTCGCCTTCCGCGCACGCGGGATCCCGGTCTTCGACTACGGCAACAACATCCGCCAGATGGCGCGCGACGTCGGCGTCGAGGAAGCCTTCGAATTTCCGGGTTTTATCAATGCCTATATCCGCCCGCAGTTCTGCCGCGGCCGCACACAATTCCGCTGGATCGCACTATCGGGCGAGCAAAATGAAATCCTCGAGTCGAGCCGCAAGCTAAAGTCAGTTGTTGCTGATCCGAGCTTCACGCGCTGGATCGACATGGCTGAAACCCGCATCAAGTTCCAAGGTCTGCCGTCGCGCAGCTACTGGATGGGATTGAAAGATCGCGTCGCCGCAGGCTTGGCGCTGAACGAGATGGTTGCCAATGGCGAAGTCTCGGCGCCGATCGTCGTCACACGCGATCACATCAGCTCGGGCTCCGTTGCCAGCCCCAATCGTGAAAGCGAGGGCATGTTGGACGGCTCCGATGCGATCGCCGACTGGCCGATGCTCAACGCGTTGACCGCCTGCGCCAGCGGTGCAACCTGGGTCTCGCTGCATCATGGCGGCGGCGTTGGCATCGGCTATTCCCAGCACGCGGGGTTCGCTGTGGTGGCTGATGGCACTCCGGAAGCCGCCCAGCGTTTGCGTCGCGTTCTCAGTAACGACAGCGCCGTTGCCGTCTTCCGGCACGCCGATGCCGGATACGACGACGCTCGCAAGACCGTTCAGCAGGAAGGGCTGTATTCTCCTTTTCTGTCGCCACCACGCACCTGAGGACGGCCATGACGAGCAGCGAACGTCACGCTCTGCAACAGATCGCAGACTGGAGCAGCGCACTGACGTTCGACAACATTCCGCCGGTCGTGCGGGAGATCGTTCGCCGATGCCTCATCGATACGGTCGGCGTATCAATTCCCGGCGCGATGACAGATGTCGCCAAACGGGCGCGTCAGGTTGCAGAAACCGTAGGTGCCACTGGCAAGGCCACCGTCTTTGGCGGCAACAAGCAACTGGCCGAACCATCCGCGGCCTTTGCAAACGCAGCCGCCGGCCACGCGCTTGATTTCGACGACAACAGCTATGCAGGGGTCGTGCACGGCTCCGTCGTCGTGATCCCCGCGGCCATTGCCGTCGCGGAATCGATCGATGCCAGCGGCGCGGATCTGCTGACGGCCATAACCGCAGGCTCAGAGGCCGAATATGCGCTCGGCATTGCCGCCACGCCGTCCTTGTATGCACGTGGGTGGTGGACGACAGGAGTTCTCGGTCCCGTCGGCGCCGCAGCCGCGACCGCACGGCTGCTCAAGCTCGACAGCAACGCCACAGCATCCGCACTGGGGTTGGCGCTTGCCGGAACCGGCGGCGCCAAAGCCGTTTTCGGCACCAACGGAAAATCGCTGCTGGCCGGCCGCAGCGCCGAAGCCGGTGTTATTGCTGCGATGCTGGCAGCGCGCGGCGCCACCGGACCGCATGACGCCGCCGAAAACACCCGCGGCTTCGCACGGCTCTTCAACGACAGCATTTGGGATCAGAGCGCGACCGCAGCTCTCGGGACACGCTGGCACCTGATCGATCCCGGCATCGATGTGAAGCGCATTCCGGTGTGCCTGTCGTCGCACGCCGCCGTCGATGCGGTGCAGGATGTCGTGACCACGCACAATCTCACTGTGTCAGACATTCACCGCATCGTCTGCGATGTACCGCCGGTCGTTGCCACCAATCTCGTCTACGTCAGCCCGCGCACACCGCAAGAAGCTCAGTTCAGCATGCAGTTCGCGATCGCCGCATCACTGCATTTCGGCGATATCCGCCTCGAGCATCTGACGCAGTCCGTCGTAACCGATCCCGATCTCGTCGCGACGATGAACAAGGTGGTGATGGAGGTCGGCCCACGCTGGAATGATGCGACGGCGCGTGACGCCGCGCCGGAAGGCGCCGGCGTTTTGATCGAAACGCATGATGGCCGCCTGCTTGAGGGCTTCCGCGCGTATCCACGCGGCGCTGCCCTGTCGCCACTGAGCGATGACGAGATCGACGCCAAATTCCGAAATTGTGCCGTGCCCCACCTCGGCACCGAAGCAACGGAAGCTTTATTGAAGAACCTCCGCGATTTCGACCGACTTGCGTCGGCGCGCGACCTGCTGGCAGCCCTGCGCGGTTAAACAGCCGTAGTTTCGCCCCCCTGACGATAGCCGATGGCGGGCTTCATCTCCCGCCAGGGACGAGCCGGCATTCTGCCTGCCGTGCACAAAATACGATCTCCACTGAAAACCTCTTGCGTGATCGCGCAGGATGAAACAAAGTCCAAATTAATGCAT
>JAEZBU010000263.1 GCA_023426855.1 Pseudomonadota bacterium
CCACCACCACCGCTACTTTGATTATTCCAAGGCATCGATCAGCTTTCCGCTTCGTCCAAGTTGTCGGGTGTGCCGAGTTGCACCCGCCGCAAGGCGCAGGGGCGCCACCTCTTCTTGCATTTAGAGATGCTTGCCTTCGCTTATAGGCCACACCCCAACTTCGCGCAAACCACCATTGCGAAATGTGGGGTGCTGGCGCAGCGCTTCAAGCGGTGAAATCGCGACACGATTACCGCAGCTGTCCACGCTCCAACACGATGAGCGTACAGGCGAATTCGTCGGCCTCGGTTCGTGGCAAGGGCTCGCGTGATACCTCTTGCCATTCTCCCTGGTCGATCGGCGGAAGGAAAGTGTCGCCTTCGGGCGATCCATGCACCCGCGTAAGGTAAATGCGATCCGCCAGCGGGATCGTATCGCGAAAGATTTCAGCCCCGCCGATGACCATGACTTCATCGACACCGCTGGCTTGGGCGCTCACGCGGCCCTGCTCCAAGGCAGCCTGCAGAGAAGCGGTAACGATCGTGCCTTGCGCGGCGAATTGAGGATCCCGCGTCACGACAATGTTATCGCGGCCATCGAGCGGTTTGCCGATCGACTGGAACGTCTTGCGGCCCATGATGATCGGCTTGCCCATGGTCAAGCGCCGGAACAAGCGCAGGTCCGAGCTGATCCGCCAAGGTAACTGCCCGCCGCGACCAATGACATCGTTCTCGGCCGCCGCGACGATGAGTGTGATTTTGGGCTTCAAGTTCTTCCTGGCGTTATAGAGGATGTGGTTAGAGGCGCGCGCTGGAACTGATGCGCACAGTTCTTTCTAACCGAAACCATCTCGATCGTCTCGAACTCGCCCTTCAGCCGGCCAAGCTCCGCAGTTGTTTGATCATTACCACCAATCATGAATGCTGCGGGCCAGAAAAGGACAATCGCAACGCCGGTCGCAATCGCATCGTTGGTCGATTTCTGATCCTGCACACCGGCCAGTGTCGCTGCCCGTGCCGATACGCGCTGAGCCTCCTCGGCCAACTGCGTGCATGAGTAGCTCTCGTACTGCAGAGGCGATACGTACGCCGCGGCGATTTTATCGGAACTCGAGGCGCATCCTGACGCGACAAATGCGGCAGCGACCGCCAGTGAAATGGACGATTTCATGAAAGAGCTCCCCCCTATTCCCCGAGAGAAGTCTTCATGCGTCCTATTTGCGGTGTCCAGCGACCGGCCACCGGCACTGAGTGATAGTTGTTAGAAAGACGCAGTTTGATGCAATCCGGCTACACAGCTACCGGCGCTTTGATGTGCGGATCCGGATCGTAGCCGGTCAGCTCGAAGTCTTCGAACTTGAACCCGAAGATGTCGCGCACCTCGGGATTGATGCGCATCTGCGGTAGTTCATGAGGCGCACGCCCGAGCTGCAGGTCGGTCTGCTCGAGATGATTGAGATAGAGATGCGCGTCGCCGAACGTGTGGATGAACTCTCCCGGTTTAAAACCGGTCGCCTGCGCCATCATCATGGTCAGCAACGCGTAGCTGGCGATGTTGAACGGCACGCCAAGGAAGATGTCGGCTGAACGCTGGTAGAGCTGGCACGACAGCCGCCCGTTGGCGACATAGAACTGGAACAGGCAATGGCAGGGCGCCAGGGCCATATCGGGGATATCCGCCGGATTCCAGGCCGAGACGATCATCCGCCGGCTGTCCGGATTGGTCTTCAGCGTCTGCACGATCTCGCTGATCTGGTCGATGGTCCGCCCATCCGGGGCCGCCCAGCTCCGCCATTGCTTGCCGTAAACGGGACCGAGATCGCCGTTCTCGTTGGCCCATTCATCCCAGATCGAAACGCCGTTGGCCTTCAGGTAGGCGGTATTGGTATCGCCGGCCAGGAACCAGATCAGCTCGTGAACGATCGACTTGAGGTGCAGCTTCTTGGTGGTCACCAGCGGGAAACCGTCGGCGAGATCGAAGCGCATTTGATGCCCGAAAATACTGATCGTTCCGGTGCCGGTCCGGTCAGTCTTGCGCGCGCCTTCCCTGAGCACGCGGCGCATCAGATCGAGATATTGTTCCATGACAGCAGCTTTAGCCTGATTCCGCTGGTCTGTCCGGCTCGGAAGGCGCACGTCAGGATTGCACGAAGGCCAGAAGAGCGACCAAAACCACTCCATTATAGAATGCGTGCGCTACGATCGGCACCATCAGGTTGCCGGTACGCCACAAGAGCCATGAGAAGAACAGGCCGGCGATGAAAACTTCCAGCAGGCCCAGCCCCGAATAACCGGCGTGTAGCACCGTCCAGCCGGCGGTGGTGAGAAAAGCGGCGCCGCCGAAGCCCAGCCGGGGAGCCAGCGCGCTCATCAGGAAGCCGCGGAACAGCAGTTCCTCCGACAGCGGCGCCCCAACCACAATCGCCAGGCCGAACAACCACATAGCATCCGAGCTGAGCGGCCCCAGAAACGGCTTGGCGTCGTCCATCACCGTGTCTCCGGCGAATGGCAGGACGACCGCGTTATAAGCCGCCTGTGCCAGGAACATCAGGATGATGGCGGCGACATAGACGCGTGGCGGGGTGGTCCGAAACAGCGACAAGACTTCGGTTCGCCGGCCGCCGAACATCCCAGAAGCCAGGTAGACCAGAGCGATGGTCGTTGCCTGCATCGCAAACAACCATATCGCCATACCCCACACCGCGACCGCTTCGTCCGGCAGCGGCGCCGGACGGGTCATGCGGATGCGGCTCGGCACCAGCCCCAAGATGCTCAGCACCGCGGTCGCTGCAAACCCAGCCAGCAGCAGGATCGCGATCCCGGCTGCCATGGCAAGAACAGGGCTCCAGGGCGACCGCCCTTCGTAGGTCGACTGGCCTACCAGAAGCTCTCGAATCGTCGTTATCAGCAGGCGCACTCACTCACCTTCAAGGAGTTCTTTTTTTCGGGCGTCGGTCAGCATATATTACGCCTGCCGGATTCGTCCGGCTATGGCGATAAATTGGTGTCGGAATAAGCCATTCGGACCCGGGGGCGGTACCCGGCGCCTCCACCATGAGCCGCTGCTTGGTAGAAGCGGCGGCTGATGATGGGGGCGAAATAGGATCGACGAGGGTGTAAAGGGCATTCTTTCGCTCGGCATGGTTCCGCCGTTATCGGGCCGCCAGAATAGTTGCAAACGACAACTATGCTGAGACTGCTC
>JAEZBU010000045.1 GCA_023426855.1 Pseudomonadota bacterium
GAGCGAGCCATCGACTGCAGTGGCTGACGCGCGAGGCTGCCAAAACGAAGCCGTGATTAGGAAATCGTTAGAGGCAAATTGGGGCGACTACGTCTATTTGTCCTTGCACTGGTGCTTAAGGTCGCACATAGTTGTGGACAGTTCGGGCAACCCATCGGACCCGGCGGATATTGCTGAGTTTGCTGATGCGTTACGTGCATAGCACCCTGAATCGGATCTCACGTTCCCCGACATCGGATTGGACTGCCTAGCTACATGGGCTCGCGCCTATGGAGCGCGACCCAACGTTACCACTTTGGGCGCAAGGAGGCCCTTGAATGCGGCAAACCGGGACAGTCAAGTTTTTCAACCAGACAAAAGGCTTCGGCTTCATCACCCCCGATGAAGGCGGCAAGGACGTTTTCGTTCACGTCACTGCAGTCGAGCGTTCGGGCATTGGCGTGCTCGACGAAGGCATGAAGGTGTCTTTCGATACCGAGCCTGACAAACGCGGCAAGGGCCCCAAGGCCATCAACCTGGAAGCCTCACGCTGACCACGTCGTCGGATAAGCGCTGAGCCGATTTCCGATACACATGTTACGCCACACAGGGTTTCCGGCCACTGCGCACAGGAAACCCTGGATGACTTCCAGCGATAGCACCTTTCGCGCGAAGTCCATGATTGGGCACCACGCCGGGAAGCGGATGAACTGCCGCCTCCCTGCAACGCTGCGCGAGAATCGCAACTGAACTGCCTCGCCAGCCGTCTACAGCCATAGGCATTGGCATCAGATTCGGGCAGTGTGCCGCGTCAGCTTTAACCTTGAAAGGTCGCGACATGCTCAAGCTGAATAGTGCCCTGGCTGCCGGCATCGGCGCCGCGGCTCTTATGGTATTTGCGGTATCTCCTGTCGAAGCTCGTACGTGCATCAACAAAGCCGGACAGGGAACGAACACGACTGAGGATGGCGCCAAGTTCCAAGCGTACGAGGCGATCCTGCAGGCCACCGATTGGGGCATGTGGGCAGCCTGGATGGCGAGCAGCCAGAAAATCGGCGTCGCTCCGGGCTATCAGGTCACCCGTGTAAACTCCAAGTGCACAAAGGGCGGGCTTGGCTCGTCCTGCGTCGTGCGGGCTACTCTCTGCAAGTAATTGTACAGAAACGCACACCACAACTACACCGAGTTGCCCATGAAATGCGGGCGTTGCTCGGCGGCCACGTGGGGGACAGGATTCGTTACGGACACCCCCACGTCGGCATCTTTCCCGCTTACCCGACTGCCCGCTTCCTGAGCATAGTTAATTTGCATATGGATCTATGCTGAGGAGGCTTTCCTATGAAGACGTTGCGTTTTGCGGCACTTGGGTGCGCTGGCCTGATCGGCCTCGCGATGTTCGCTCCGACCACGGCTGATGCCAGAGCCAAGTGCATCATGGCTGGCGGCACGGCGACTGGCCTGACCCAGGACATCTCGAAAACCCTTGCGACCGCGGCGCTTGGCCAATCGATCAATAGCTTCGGCGGCAAAGCCGCGGGCAAGATCGCGATGAAGTGCGATGCCAATGTCGTCATGTCGACGTGCACCGCCAAGCAGCGCGCCTGCAAGTAATCAGCACTGCCGGGCTGCAAGGTCGCTCACCGACTTTGCAGCCTTTCTGTCTCTCGTGATGCTCCTGATCAGACCCGGACATGCAACGTGGCAGATGTGCAGCAGATCGCTCAAGAAGCTAACCACGTCACGTCGACTTGAACCAATCCTTCATGTTTTTCGTTATTCTATAACGGAATGAATAGTTCTGCGGAAAGGCGGTCTTCAATGATGCGCGGAATGGGAATTGGTCTGGCTCTTGGTCTCGTGGCAGCATTTGCTCTGCCGACGGCAGCCAGCGCGGACGGCAAATACAAGCGCGGCGCCTACAAATCCGGATATGCGTCCGGTACGAAGTATCGCAAAGGCCCTGCTGTTCGCGGCTACGTGCTGGAACGTCGCGGCGGCTACTCTTATGAACGTTCAGACGTCATTAACACCTACGGCGACAACCGTTCGCTGTACGGCGCCACCAACTCTTATCGCGACCCGATGCTCAACCGTCAGTCGTCGTTCGGACCGTTCGACTCCGGCTTCTTCTTCGATTCAGCCATCAGCCCCCGCGGCGGATACGCGCCTTACCAGAACTGACGATCCGTCCGCCGGAACTTGTGCATTTGACGCCCCGATCCGCCTGTGATCGGGGCGTTTCCGTTTAGGGCACCGCAACAGATCTGCCACGCCCACAACCTTATCTGTGCGCTTTCCGCATCCGCTCTGGCTACAACCGGACGGGGTGGCTATAGGTGAAGAATTAACCATAGCACGTCGATACGAGGGAACTGTCCGATGCCATCGCGTACCCAGCTTGCCGCAGCGGCGGCCACTGCCGTTGCCGTACTTGTCGGCCAGGTTTTGCCGGCGCAAGCCGCGTGCACGCGTCTCGGTTTTTCGGTGAACGACTACGGTCTTGAGGGCCCGAAGAAGGACGCGCAGGATATGCTCGAAAAGCACATCGCCAAGTGGGCGGCCGAGCGTGGCATCAAGAAGTACACAGTCGGCAAGAAGTCCGTTTCGTGCGAGCTGTTCATCGACCTCATCCTGTTCGATGAGCATACCTGCAAGGCCGAGGCCGACGTCTGCTGGTCCGGTCCTCCAGCCGCCCCCTGATCCGCGTCGTTGTTCGGCAATCGGGCCTCAAGGCCCGACTGCTCATACCGTCCTGACAGAAAGACGATGACCGCTGGTCTCTGCTGACCGCGATCACGCCATTCCGAGCAGTTTGACGCGCAGTCTGTGTCTGGCATCGGTAATCAGCCAGACACCGCCGATTGCCGCCATCATGACGCCGATGGCAGTGCCAGCGGATATCAGGAACATGATGATCACCTGATACTTCGCTGCCTCGACCGGTTCGACGCCGGCGAGGATTTGCCCTGTCATCATACCAGGCAGCGTAACGACGCCGGCTGCCGCCATGGAGTTCATCACCGGCATCAGCCCGGTTCTGACCGCGTGCGCAACGACATTGCGCATGGCCGTGCGCCGCGTGGCGCCCAGCGCCAATTGCGCTTCAATCGCGGCCCGCTCTCGCTTTGCCGTCTGGGTCACCGTATTGAGAACGAGACTGACACTCGTCAGCGCATTGCCCAGCACCATGCCCAAGATCGGCAGCACGTAGCGCGGCGCATACCAGGGTTCGGGCTGGATCAGCGCGACCATCGCATACACCGTCGCGAACAAGCCAACGAACAGCAAGGTGCCGCTGCCCAAGCCGTAAACCAGCCAGCCTCCGATCCGCGTTTCCTGGCGCGCCAGCACTTCCTGACCTGCAATCAGGATCATCACGAGGGCCATGGCTGCGGTCAGCAGTGGCGACGTTTGCGCGAATACGAATTTCAATACGAAACCAATCGCGCCAAGTTGCACGACCATACGCACGGCCGCGATGGCGATGCTGCGTTCGAGCCCGAGTTGCAATGCCCACGACATCGCGCCGTTGATGAAGATCAGCACGGCGGCCGCTATCAGGTCTGAGCTGGTAATAGATATGTAGGTCATGTCGATGCTCGCCCCGGCGCCGCGAGCTGAAGGCGACGATCCGATAGCCGCTCGACCTCCACCGGATCATGGCTCACCAGCAGGACCACGCGTCCCGCCAGAAGCTGAAACCGGATCAGTTCATCGACCAGGGCTTCGGATTGCGTATCGAGAGCGGAACTCGGCTCATCTAGCAGCAACACGCGCGGCTCGTCGATAAGACCACGGACGAATGCCAGCCGCAGCCGTTCACCAGTCGATAGCGTATAGATCGGTCGGTCGAGCAGTTCGCTGGCAAGACCCAGCGATTGCATCAAGCGTTCTATCCGTGCCGGATCGGTGTCTGGCCGAAAATGTGCGCGGCCGGTTGCAGCCCACCAACCGGGCTCAGCAGACAGATAGCGCACTTGGCGCCGCCAGTTCGGCGCTGGTATCTCTCGGCGCTCGACACCATCCAGGAACACATGTCCCGTCGCGTCGTCTAGATCGGCGATGGCTCGCAAAAGACGCGTTTTGCCGCTGCCTGATGGGCCCTCGATCGCAACGCACTCTCCACCTGCCACGCTGAATGACAACGGTGGAAGAGAGCCGACCTGCAGTTTCTCGACTTTCAGCATAGTTGCTCTGATGGCCTCGTCGCTCGGGATTAGGAAGCACGAGCGGTCTCTGCTATTAGGAGCGGAAGCGGAGACCGTCTCGCCTGATTTGACGTCTCCTCTCGACGCGGCTCTACCAGGGTCGTCGAGAATCCTCGAATTTCCCGTGATAAAGTCACTCACTCAAACTCAAAACACCATGGTCCGGTCACATCCGCTATCCGGCAACGCCTATGTCTTGCTGGCAATCGCTCCCCTGTTCTGGGCTGGCAATCACATTGTCGGACGCCTCATAGCTGGCCATGTTCCCTCCGGCGGGCTCAACTTCCTCCGCTGGGTCCTCGTCATGCTTGTCATCCTGCCATTTGCCAGAAAGACATGGCGGCAGGATTGGGCCGCCATTCGCGAGCGACCGTGGAGCATGGTCTTGCTGGCGGTGACCGGCGGCGCCCTGTTCGGCACATTGCAATTCGTCGCACTGAATTACACGACCGCCGTGAACGTTGCGGTTCTGAACTCTGTCGCACCCGCCTTCATCATCCTTGCTGGCATGCTGATCTTCAGCGACCGGCTCCGCCCGCTTCAGTTGGCCGGTGTCACGGTATCGCTGCTGGGCGTGTTGGCGATTGTTGCGCAAGGCAGCTTTGCGAAACTCGCAAGCCTGACGTTCAACGGCGGCGACCTGCTCGTCATCTTCAATATGTCGCTTTGGGCCATCTACAGCGCGTGCCTGCGCGCCCGGCCCAATGTCAGCGCCTACGGATTCTTGATGGCTGTTGCCGGCATTTCCGCCATCGCCAATCTCCCGTATGCGCTCTGGGAATACGCCGTTGGCCTGCCGCTGCAGCCAACGTGGTCAACGGTGGGCGCAGTCGTGTATGCCGGCTTTTTCACCAGCATCGTTGCCTACTTGGCGTGGATGCGTGGCGTTGTGTTGATCGGAGCATCGCGCGCCAGCGCTTTCCTGCATCTCGTGCCGGCCTATGGCGCAATTCTCGCGTGGACTTTGCTCGGCGAACGCCTGCACCTCTACCACATCGTCGGATTGGCGCTGATCCTCACCGGTGTCACTCTGGTTGCGCGCAAGCAGTGAGCGTCGCCAACCTCACGCAGTGCGATCGAGCCAATATCCCGTACCGGTGACAACCACCTCGATCGCGCCCTGCGTAATCACGGGATGCGAGATCCGAACGGCGATGACGCCATCATATCCCTTGGCGGCGGCGCGCTCCGCCAGCTTGGCCAGCGCACGATCGATGGTGGCATCGAGCAGCGCCTCATAGCGCTTCATTTCACCGCCGATAGTGTTCACAACGGCCTCGCGCATGTCCCGGATGATGTTGGCGCCGCTCACCGCACAGGCATGCAGCAGTTCGCCATGGCGCACTGGCTCGTCGATGGACTCGGTCGTTACAAGCCGCATATGCACGTTCCCATCTTAACTTGCACGCGATCTCACGCCACCGCGCGACGACGGCGCCCGAACAGCAACCGCTTCAAAATCAGCAGCACGAGCAAGCCGCCGAGAACCATCACCGACAGCAGAACGGCATGCTTCTCCCACAGCAGGATCGGACTGACGTTGCCATCGAAGACATTATTGAAATCAGCCATCACGGCGGCATCCGGCAGCGAGCCGCTACGCAACATCATGGCGACGGCTGCATCCTGATCCCGGCTCGCCAGCACTGCATCGCGCACCCGCGCACTGGCGAGAAGCTGCATACGCGCCGGGCTTTGCGCGACGGCGCGCAGTACGCGCTGACTGGCGCTCTTTTGCAGCCCAGTGAGATAGCGCGCCAGCGCTTCGAGTTCCGGCTCGCTCAGGCTGCGCGATAGTGTCCTCAGATCGTTGTTATCCAACTCGAACAGCACATCCCTGGCGTCGCGGGTGATGCTGGCCATGCGCACCGTTGCCAAACGGTCGTCGAGCGCGAACAACCGTTCAAGCGTCGGCCGTGTGAAATCGTCCGGCTTGGCACGCTTATGCAGTTCGTAGCCGATGACCTGATTGAGTTTGTCTCCGGCCAGGAAGGACCAGCGAAGCGCGGCGTCCACCGATCGACTATCGCGTGCGATCTCCATACCCGGATCGTTCAGCGTGTTGACGGCCGAAGTCAGGGTTCCATCCTGAAGGCGCTTCAGGACGCCCGGGTCCCCTTCCGTGGCCACGATCAAGCCGACCAATTCGTCGATGCGCGCGAGCTGATCGGGCCGGGCGACGTCGATAAAATCCTTGAAGGCCGCGTTCTGCTCAGCCAGCTCGAGCACCTTGGCGTGCGCCCGGCGAAACTCCCGCCAGATATCCATGATCCGATCGGCCGTCGTGGCCGCGATATCGCGGACCTGCTCGTTAAGCTGCTCGGCTATGGAGGTCGCCAGTTCTTCCTGCACGCGCAGCTTGGTGGCTTTCGATTTCATCTCCTCCGAGATGATCGGGAGCACGCCGGACCGCAGCTCCCACATGTCCTTGGCGATCAAGACGACGCCGACGCCACCGGCTACAACCGAGACGAGACGCCCCAGCACCGCGCCGACC
The DNA here is from genome assembly GCA_023426855.1 of Pseudomonadota bacterium. Taxonomy (GTDB): domain Bacteria; phylum Pseudomonadota; class Alphaproteobacteria; order Rhizobiales; family Hyphomicrobiaceae; genus ZC4RG25. The sequence goes on from JAEZBU010000045.1 coordinate 6,685, forward strand.
AGACGATGACCAACGCGCGTCGCCATGTTGGAAAGCTGGCGGCGCACCAGAAGAATGACAGCGCCGGTGATGCCCTCGCTGCTTTCGGCCAGAACCGCGCCTGTGGAAACCGTCGCGCCCGCCTTCGTGGGATCGATGGCAAACTCTCGGCCGGCATCGTTCGATACGACCCGCGCCACCGTCCCGCCGAAGCGTGGCCCCAGGAACGCCTGCAGGCATTGCTGCGCGGGTTGCGCGGCATCGACAGTCGCCAGCTCGATGTTCCGACCAACGCTACGGCCGACGCCGACCGCGAGCTGTTCAATCGCGACCCCCACGGCGTCCGAACGATAGACTCGCTCCGCAACCGTGGTGGCAAGCTTCTGGGCATTCTCCTGATAAGCCAGCGACTTGATCAACTCGCCCCAGCTCGACTCCTCGCGCACCTCGGCAACGGCAATGTCGACTCGCCGGTCGAGGATCTCATCGACGTTGCCGCGCCGCCATTCTTCCGCGACGACCGCCTTGAAATCGACCGCCTTCACGCCGCCCTGTAGCGCGTTGAACGTGATGGATTCGATCGCGGCTCGGAACTTCTGCTCGTCGCCAGCCTGACAGGCCTCGTAATCAGCGCGCGTCAGCTTCTCCGCCGCGTGCGCGGGCCACGACGCCAACGGTGCCACGGCGACGGCCATCGCCGTCAGCGCGACGGTCGCGGTGCGGTAAAACCCGGCGAACACGGAGCCTGTGTACCTTTGCAAACCTGCTGCCCTCTGGTCATTCGATGCCACGACCAAGCCACGTCATTGTAGCACTTCAGCGACCAAGTGCGACCGTACACGCGATGTCGCTTGCATCGGTTTCGGACGATTTTTCACGAGGGCGTGACCATCCTGCCGCCGCGGCGCGAAACTGCCCAAAACGCGGGCGCGGGCGCAAGAGGGATCGAGGCTTGCGCTGGCTGCCGGATGCCGTCAGCATCCCGCCAGCAAACACCAGCAGAGACGGCGCGCAAATGCCGTCCGCAACGGAGGAATTTCGCCATGGCGCTGCTAGGAAACGGGGCTCTCGGAGTGTGGCACGGCATCGCCGCCGGGCAGGAACGCACCGTTGACGACTGGTACAACGACGAACACAACGCCGAGCGCGTAGCCATAGACGGCTTTCTGCGCGCCCGCCGCTACGTCAATGTCGGTCAGGGGAGGCGCTATTTCAGCCGCTACGACACCAGCACGGTGGATGTGCTCGGCAGCCCGGACTACTTGAAAGCGCTGGATAATCCCTCCGAGCGGTCGCGCGCCAATTTCCCGCACTATCGCGACACGCTGCGCGGCGCCTATCGCATCACGGCGCGGCAGGGGTTCGCGGATGGCGGCTTCACGCTGGTCTGCCGGTTCTTCGGCGACGACGTGCCGACAGTCGCCGCACTCAGCGAACTCGCCGCACAGCTACTCAGCCAGCCGCCTGTCACGCGCACCGAGATCTGGGACGTCGATGCTGCCATCACCACGATAACGACGCAGGAAAAGGCACTGCGCAAAGCCGCCGAGAATTTCCCGACGCGCGTGCTGCTGGTAGACGGCTCCGATCCCGCAACGTTGCAGGAAACCCTGCAAGCGGCCCCGTCACGCAGCATCACCGGCGGCGCGGAAATCGACACCTACAAGCTCGTGCTGCATCTTGCGAAGGACAACTGACGTCAAAGGCCGCCAGGGACGAGCGACGCCTCAAGCGCGCTTTTCCCAGCGGCCGTTATCGGACTGCTGCCAGTAGGTTACGGCACATCCGGCAGCGCGGGCGCGCTTCCATTCCTCGCGCGCCTGCTGGATCGCGGCATCGTCATGGCCGTCGAACAGATGCACGATCCGCTCGTAGCCTTCGTAGCCCTCCGGCGACGCACCCTCGACCAGAAAGCGCACCGTCGCGCCGTTCGGATTGTCCTGCTCTGTCGTCAGGAACACCGGCTGCAGATGCGCCGGGCCGTCGCTGGCGGTGCCGTGCGGCAGGAAACTGTCGTCGTGATAGGTCCACAGCGCCGCGTCGAGCGCTTCCAGTCGCTCCCGGCTGCCACATTGCACGACCGCCCGCCAGCCACGGCTCAGCGTCCGCTCCAGTAGCGTCGGCAGCACGCGCTCCAGGGGGTGCTGTTCCAGATGATAAAACAGAACTTCGGTCATTCCTCACCAAGCACGGCCCTCACCAGATACCGGGGCGGCGGCACTCTAACCGCGCAGCATCTCATCGGCCAGCGCGCCGAAATCCCCGACCACGACATCCCAGTCACTCGTGGCAGCCAGATCCTTCTTCTGGTCCGGACCATACTCAATAGGCCGTGCGACGAAGGCGGTGCGCAATCCGGCCGCGCGCGCTGCTGCAAGATCATCGTTGTGGGCCGC
>JAEZBU010000314.1 GCA_023426855.1 Pseudomonadota bacterium
CTCTATGGGATTGAGTGCTGAGGCGCCGCGGAGGGGCCTCTAGGTTCGGCGCAGTTACTCAGCCGCATTCTTGCTGGGCGCCGGTCCATCCAGCCATGAAGCGAGATCACCAAGCGCGCGTTCGGCAATCGCCAGCTTCTTCAGCCGGCCACGTTCCTTGCCTTTTGCGCGTGGGCCTTCGGCCGGTGCGAGGGGCGGGAACAGGCCGAAGTTGACATTCATCGGCTGGAACGAGCGCGGACCGGCTTCAGCCTGATCATCCGCTAAATGGCCGCCGGTGATGTGCGCGAGCAGTGCGCCGAACGCGGTGGTCTGCGGCGGCGCGGGCATCGTGTAGCCGAGCCGCTCGGCGGCCGCGAAGCGTCCGGCCAGCAAGCCGATCGCGGCACTCTCCACATAGCCTTCGACGCCCGTTACCTGTCCGGCGAAGCGCAGCCGCGGGTTGGTTTTCAGACGCAGGCTGCCGTCGAGCAGCTTCGGGCTGTTGAGGAACGTATTGCGATGCAGGCCGCCCAGGCGCGCGAACTCGGCATTCTCCAGCCCGGGGATCATCCGGAAGATGCGCGTCTGCTCGCCGTGTTTCAGCTTGGTCTGGAAGCCGACCATGTTCCACAGCGTGCCGAGCGCGTTGTCCTGGCGAAGCTGCACCACTGCATAGGGACGTCGATTGTCGTTATGGGGATCGGCAAGGCCGACGGGCTTCATCGGTCCGAAACGCAGCGTTTCGCGGCCGCGCTCCGCCATGACTTCGATCGGCAGGCAGCCGTCGAATTAAGGGGTGCTGGCTTCCCAATCCTTGAAAGAGGTTTTGTCGCCCGCCAGCAGCGCGTCGATGAAGGCTTCATACTGCGCCCTGTCCATCGGGCAGTTGATGTAGTCCGCGCCGGTGCCTGCCGGTCCCGGCTTGTCGTAGCGCGACTGGCGCCAGGCAACAGACATGTCGATCGAGTCGTGATGGATGATCGGCGCGATGGCGTCAAAGAAGGCGAGGGCGTCCTCTCCGGTCGAGGAGAGAATGGCTTGGCTCAGCGCAGGTGATGTCAGCGGGCCGGTGGCAACGACGACGCTGTCCCATTCGGCAGGCGGTAGCCCGGCGATTTCCTCGCGCTCGATCGTGACCAGGGGTAGCGATGTGAGCTGCTGGGTGACGTCAGCGGAGAAGCCGTCGCGATCGACGGCCAGCGCGCCGCCTGCCGGCAGTTTATGGCGATCGCCGGCAGCCATGATAAGCGAGCCGGCGCGCCGCATTTCCTCATGCAGCAGGCCGACGGCATTGGTTTGCCAGTCGTCCGAACGGAACGAGTTCGAGCAGACCAGTTCTGCCAGACCGTCGGTTTTATGGGCGTCGGTACCGCGCACGGGTCGCATTTCGTGCAGTACGACCGGAACGCCGGCGCGCGCGATCTGCCAGGCGGCCTCGGAACCGGCCAGCCCGCCGCCGATCACATGTATGGGGTCGGATGTGGCCATGGCGCAGCAAGGTACAGGAAAGGGCGGGGGCATTCAATGTTTGAGGGTGTTCGGTGAGGGGAGGCTGGGCTAGGAAGGTGCGGTGATTCCTGGCGGTTCATGATTTGAACCGGCCACCATGCGGAGCGGAGGGGAATGCTTAATCGGGGGGCCGTGCTGGCCGCTATGGTGGCTGTCGCCGCTGGCGGTTGCTCCTATGAGCACGCCACTGGCGTGGATCATTTCGCCGTTTTCAAAGTCCCGCCGCCGGAGAATACCCGCGTCACCGTCTGTCATGCCTATGGCTGCCGGAAGCAGACCCGCTTTACCTTTACGCCCGGTGATATCGCCGAGTTGAAGGCGCTCATGGCGAAGACCAAGAAGGCTGAAACGGCCGCCGAAGAGCGCCGGGCGGTGGCCTATGCCATCGGCTGGATCGAGCGGCGCGTGGGCGAAGCCATTGGCACCAAGTCCGACCGCGCCGGCATGGACTTCGCTGGGTCTGGTGACCCGACGCAGCAGGATTGCGTCGACGAGGCGACCAATACAACCAGTTATCTGACCGTCCTGCAGAGCCAGGGCATGCTCAAGTTCCACACGGTCGGCAAGCCGTTCGCGAAAGAGAACCTGCTGCGCGGCATTTCCGGCTGGACGCACTGGACCGCCATCCTGCACGAGAACGGCACCAGCCAGCGCTGGGCTGTCGATAGCTGGATTTATGAGAACGGCGAGAACCCGGCCGTCGTCGAGGCCGAGAAGTGGTACATCTCCTCGCTGGAGGAACTGCCGCAAGCCATGCGCTGACGCGTTCGCTCGCCCTTGACGGCAGCGCCGTGGCGGGCGATCTCCGTTCCCGGAAACGATAACGACACGGGAAGGAACGTTTATGGGCAAGGGAGTTGCCGCCATCACGGGCGGCGCCAGCGGCATCGGTGAGGCCTCGGCCCGCAAGCTCGCGGCTGCCGGACACGCCATCGCAATCATCGATCTCGATCAGGCCAAGTCGGACGCCGTTGCCGCCGATATCGCCAAGACGGCGGGTGTCGCGGCGCGCGGCTATGCCTGCGACGTGGCGGATGCCGTGGCAGTCGATGACGTTGCCGCCCGGGTGGAGAAGGATCTCGGCGCCGTCGACGTGCTTGTGACGTCCGCGGGTGTTCTCGAAAAAGTCAGCGGTTTCATGGATATGGATCTGGAGGCGCACAACCGCGTCTGGCAGATCAACTATAACGGCACGGTGCATGCCTGCCGCTCGTTCGGCCGCCTGATGGTGCCGAACCGCAAGGGTTCGATCGTGACGCTGGGCTCGACTAACAGTCTCGTGACGTTCCCGCTGCCGGCCTACGGACCGAGCAAGCTCGCCATCGTCCGCTTCACACAGATCCTTGCCGTGGAGCTTGGTCGTCACGGCATCCGCGTGAATTCCGTGGCGCCGACCTACACCATGACGCCAGCGTTCAAGGCTCGTATCGAATCCGGCGAGCGCGACGTTAACGCGATCAAGAAGGTGCATGCGCTGGATTTGCTGGTCGAGCCGGAGCAGATCGGCGATGCCATCGCTTTCCTGTGCTCGGATCAGGCCTCCGCGATCACGGGCGTTCTGCTGCCGGTGGATGCCGGATTTGCCGCCGCCGTCACCTACAAGACGTTCGTTGGCGGGGTGCCGTGGTCGTCGTGAGGCGACCCTGTTAACGAATGCCCGCGGGCTGCCTGCAAGCGTCATGGCAGCCCCGCACCCGATTTTACTTGGATGCCGGGTCAGAATTGGCTACCGGTGTGGCCGGAAAATATCACTACAGCCTTGCGAATAGGGGAAGCGACCCATGCGCGTCTATTACGATCGTGATGCCGACGTCAATCTCATCAAAGGTAAGAAAGTCGCCATCATTGGTTATGGCAGC
>JAEZBU010000339.1 GCA_023426855.1 Pseudomonadota bacterium
GATCTGGCGGCTGCCGCCGCCCTTCTGTCGTCACTATCAAGTGTTGCTCTTCCGCAGCACCACGTCTACTTCGGCGAAATCAGCCTGTCAGGTGCCGTCCGCGCGGCCACGCATATGACCCTCCGGCTTAAAGAATCGCAGAAACTGGGCTTTAAGCAGGCTCTGCTGCCGCAGGCGGGCGAGGTCGATGAAGCAGCGTTGACGCTTTCTTTGCACCGCATCGCGCATGTGAAGGCGCTTGCGGAGCAGTTGTTGCCATGCGACTGAACGTATGGGGGGCCGTCCCCATACGGCACAGCATATTCAGGAGCCTCGACCGATGATCGGGCCGCTTACGTATCTTGATGCCGCCCTTATAGCGATCGCCTTCCTTTCGGGGCTGCTCGCCATGTACCGGGGGCTGACACGCGAAGTTCTCTCGATCCTGTCCTGGATCGCGGCGGCTGCGGCCGTGCTGTACTTTGTCCTGTTCCACAAGGACATCGCACAGGGATTGGCGAGCGAAATCAACGCTCCGGTCGCCATTGCGCAGATCGCCATCGGCGCCATCATCTTCCTGATCGTGCTGGTCATCGTGCACCTGATCACGGCGCGCATCTCCGACACCATCCTGGACAGCCGGGTCGGCATGATCGACCGCATCCTCGGCTTCCTGTTCGGCCTAGGGCGCGGCTTCGTGCTCGTCGTCATTCCCTACATGTTCTACGTCTCCTTCGTGCCCGATCCGCAACAGCAGTACCCCTGGGTGCGCGAGGCGCGGTCGCTGCCGATGATCCAAAGCACGGGCGACTCGCTGCGCAACCTGCTGGAGCGCTACATGCCATCTTCGCTTTCGGATAACCCTAGCCAGCAGGGCGCGACGACTTCTCCCAGGAATCATGACGTTGCGCTGTTGTCTGGCTGTAAAAATCCTATATCTGTCGTTCAGCCCGAGAGGCCGTCGACGCCCGTCTGACGTCACAGCCTTCCGGATCGCGAATTCGTCGTCACGGACTGCGGGAGGTTAGCGATGGCGGGCAAGGCAGATCGGCTTGAGCTCCAGGATGAAGATAGCGCGGCCTGGCTGCGCTACGGCGATGACCGGCTGCGCGAAGAGTGCGGCGTATTTGGCATCCTCGGCCACGAGGATGCATCGACGCTGACGGCGCTCGGCCTGCACGCCCTGCAGCACCGCGGACAGGAAGCCGCAGGCATCGTCACCTTCGACGGCAAGCAATTCCATTCCGAGCGCCGCCATGGTCTCGTCGGCGACAACTTCAACAAGGTCGACGTCATCCGCCGCCTTCGCGGACACAGCGCTGTCGGCCACGTGCGCTACGCCACCACCGGCGAAACCATCCTGCGCAACGTTCAGCCGCTGTTCGCCGATCTCGATACCGGCGGCTTCGCGGTCGCCCACAACGGCAATCTGACCAACGCGCTGACGCTGCGTCGCGAACTCGTCAACACCGGCGCCATCTGCCAGTCGACCTCCGACACCGAAGTGCTGCTGCATCTCATCGCACGCTCCAAGAAGCGGCGTATCGTGGAACGACTGATCGACGGCCTGCGCCAGATCGAGGGTGCCTATGCCTTCGTCTGCCTGACCAACGACATGCTGATCGGCGCCCGTGATCCCGTCGGCATCCGTCCGCTGGTGATCGGCCGCCTCGGAACCTCCTACGTCCTTGCCTCCGAGACCTGCGCCCTCGACATCGTCGGTGCCGAGTTCGTGCGCGAAGTCGAGAACGGCGAAGTCGTCGTCATCACCGCTGACGGTCTGGAAAGCCATCGTCCGTTCCCAAAACGCCCCGCCCGTCCGTGCATATTCGAGTACATCTATTTCGCCCGCCCCGATTCCATCGTTGGCGGGCGCAACGTTTATGAAGTGCGCAAGCGCATGGGCCATGAGCTGGCGCAGCAATTTCCAGCCAACGCCGACGTCGTCGTGCCGGTGCCGGATTCCGGCGTGCCCGCCGCGATCGGCTTCGCACAGGCCTCCGCGCTGCCGTTCGAGCTCGGCATCATCCGCAATCATTATGTCGGCCGGACATTCATCGAACCGGAGCAACGCATCCGCCAGCTCGGTGTGAAGCTGAAGCATTCCGCCAACACCGCCGCCGTCCGTGGCCAGCGCATCGTGCTGATCGACGACAGCGTCGTGCGCGGTACAACCTCGAAGAAGATCGTCGCCATGATGCGCGAAGCCGGTGCGCGCGAAGTGCATATGCGCATCGCCTGCCCCGCGATCAAGTACGGCGATTTCTACGGCATCGATACGCCGAGCCGGTCCGAGCTGCTGGCAGCGACCATGTCGCTGGAGGAGATGCGGGCGTTCATGGGCGCGGACTCGCTACAGTTCCTGTCCGTCGACGGCCTGTACCGTGCGATGGGAATCGAGCATCGCGATAGCGTCAATCCACAGTTCAGCGACCATTGCTTCACAGGCGAGTATCCGACTCAGCTCACAGACGTGAACGGTGGGACATCGCCGCGCCAGCTTTCGCTGCTGGCTGAGGTGAGCTGATAAATCAGCCTGCATCCTGCCCAGGTCTGGCGACCTGCAATCCGTATGTATGATCGACCTGCCCCGCAGGCTCGCAACGGAGGATCGACTGTGTCTGTGAAGCCTTATGTTGTCGCGACCGTGATGGCCCTGATCGCCGCGCCCTTCGCCTTGAGCGGCGGCGCCGTCGCAACCAGCATCCACACCGGCGACGATACCGAAGCCCTGCACACCCGCTACTGCCCGGAATTGGCCACGCAGCTCAGCCGCGCCAAGTTCGATTACACCTGCGCCTGGTCGCCGGGCACGACGCGCAACGTCAAGGCGGTGGTCGAAAATCCGCGCCAGATCGGTATGGGGCAACTCGACGTGTTCGCCCATGAGGCCGTCAAGTTTGCCAACCCGGCGATCCTGACACAGATCCGCAGTGACGACATGCGCCAGTGCCTGTTCGCGGTCAGTCGCCATCGCGATTTGCAGACCTACGGCGAGCTTGCCGCCCGCGCCGCGAAATTGCGCTTCATTCTGCCCGCACCGGACAGCGACAGCACTGCCACCTTTCGCCTGCTGCAGCAGATCGATCTGCCGGGCCTCGGCGCCACCAAGAATGTCCAGCACGCCAGCAGTGCGCTCGATGCGGTCCGCGCGGCGCTGACGTCGGATGATGGCGTCGCTTTCTTCGTACAGTTCCCCGATCCCGAGGATCGCACGTTCCGTCTGGTGCGCGAACTCGGCGGGCATTTCGTGCCGATCATCGACCGCGAGATCCTGCGCCAGCAGATCGCCGGTCAGAAGACCTACTTCGCCCAGGAGACCCAAGTCGCCAACGCCGACTGGCTGGAGGCCGGGCAGAAGGTTGTCACCACCTGCACACCGTCAGTGGTGTTCACCGGTTCGTCTGCCAGCATTTCCGACGAACAGGGCCGCCGCGACCATGAGGATCTGATCGCGACGGTCCGCGCGCTGCGTCCGGAGGCGCTGTTGCCGCAGGAAAGCAACTTCGCCCGCGCTCTGAAACGCACCAAGGAGATTTCGGCAACCAGCGCCGAGCAACTGGTCAAGGCTTCCGAGCAAGCGCGCGAGAAGGCCAAGCCTTACCTCGACAGCGCCAAGGAAGCTGCCGACAAGGCCTATGAGGCGGCGCGACCTGCCTACGAGAGAGCCAGGGACTATGGCCTCAAGGCTTACGAACGCGCGCGTGAGGAACTCAAGGAACTGATGGCACCAAAGACGGAGCCGGAAGCCGCGCCGATACAGCCATCTCCGCCGACCGAGGCACCCAAGCAATAGCTCGCAAAGCGTGTGTCACTGGCATTCGCGGCCAATCTCCGCTAAGCGACACTCTCGCATTGCACGTGCGCTGGTTTTCGCGCGCCCCTGATCACACAAACACACACACTCACACCATGACCGACAAAAGCCTCGCTGGACGTCTCGCCCTCATCACGGGTGCATCGCGCGGGATCGGCCGTGCCGTTGCGCTGGCCATCGCAAGGGCGGGTGCGCACGTCATCCTGGTCGGCCGTACCCAGGGCGCGCTGGAAGACGTCGACGATGAAGTGCGCGAACAGGGCGGCACCGCAACGCTGCTGCAGCTCGATCTGCGCCAGGGCGACAAGCTCGACGGCCTCGGGCCGACCATCTACCAGCGTTGGGGCAAACTCGACATCCTGGTTGGCAACGCAGGTATTCTCGGGCCGCTGTCGCCGATGGGGCATATCACGGCGGACGCCTGGACAGACGTCATCGAAACCAATCTGACTGCGAACTGGCGGCTGATCCGCACCTGCGATCCGCTGCTGCGCAAGTCGGACGCGGGCCGCGCCATCTTCGTGACCTCGGGCGTTGGGGCGCACACGGAAGCCTACTGGGGCCCCTACGCCGTGTCGAAGGCTGGCTTGGATACGCTGGTCAAGACCTACGCGCTGGAGATGGAGCGTTCCACCGTGCGCGCCAATCTGGTCAGCCCAGGCCCGGTGCGGACGGCCATGCGCATGAAGGCGTTTCCGGGCGAGAACCCCGACCGGCTGACCAAGCCCGACGAAGTCGCGCCGATGTTCGTGGAGCTGGCGAGCCCTGCGTGCACACTGAATGGCGCGACGGTTTCGTTCAGCGATTGGAAGGCAGCGCAATCCACTCCCGCGCAGCACTGAGACAAGTCCCGCTCAGCGGAATTCGATCACCATGCCGTCGTAGGCCGGCTCGACGTGCTCCGGCAGCTCGCGCTTGAGCGTCGCGTAGTCGAGTTCGGCTGTCAGATGCGTGAGGATCGCCCGCTTGACCTTCAGTCGGTCGATCCATTCGAGCGCCTGCTTGACGCTGAAATGGCTTGGATGCGGAACCGGCCGCAACGCGTCGACGATCCAAAGATCGAGACCTTGCAGCAGAGGGATGGAACTCTCCGGCACGTCGCTGATATCCGGTGAGTAGGCAACGTTGCCGACGCGGAAACCCAGCGACGTCATATCGGCATGACGCTGCGGAATCGGCGTGATTTCGATCGTACCGCCGCCGCCGGTGATGCGCACCGGCTCTGGCGCGATGATGTCGTGCGGCTCCAGAATTGGAGGATAATTGCCGCCTTCCGGCGTTTTGAAGCAGTAGCCGAAGCGCGAGATCAGCGTGTCGCGTGTCGCCGCATCGAACCATACCGGCACGCGCCGCTTCATGGCGAACGCCACGGCACGCAGGTCGTCGATGCCGTGCGTGTGATCGGCGTGATCGTGCGTATAGAGCACGCCGTCGAGTGCCTTCAGGCGCACGGAGAGAAGCTGCTCGCGCAGATCGGGTCCGGTATCGATCAGCGCCGTGGTCACGCCGTCAGAAGTGCGGCGTTCGATCAGCATGGCACAGCGCAGGCGACGGTTCTTCGGATTGGCCGGATCGCAGCGGCCCCAATCGTTGCCAACACGCGGCACGCCGCCGGAGGAGCCACAGCCAAGGATCGTCAGCCGGTAGTTCATGCGGCGGCACTTGCGTCAACGTCGGCGCGCTGCACCTTCTTGAACAGCCGGAAGAAGTTCTGTGTCGTCGCGGCCGCGATTTCCTGCGGTGTGATACCTTTGACGCGTGCCAGCGCGGCCGCCGTGTGGACGACGTGCCCCGGTTCGTTGGTCTTGCCGCGGAAAGGCTCGGGCGCCAGGAACGGCGCGTCGGTCTCTACCAGAAGACGGTCGAGCGGGAGTTCCGCTGCAATGGCGCGCAGCGCGTCAGATTTGCGGAACGTCAGAACACCGGAAAACGACACCATGACGCCCATTTCAGCCGCGCGCACCGCCAACTCGCGGCCGCCCGTGAAGCAATGCAGGATGGCCGGGAACGCGCCCTTGGCCTGCTCTTTCTCCAAAATGCGCAGCATGTCGGCGTCGGCATCGCGGGAGTGAATTTCCAGCGGCAAGCCGGTGATCCGCGCTGCCGCGATGTGCCGGCGCAAACCTTCGGCCTGAGCCTCGGGTGGGCTCTTCTTGTAGAAGTAATCGAGCCCCGCTTCGCCGATGGCCACCACTTTGGGGTGCTCGGACAGCCGCACCAGCTCATCCAGCGGGATATCGAGTTCTTCGTGAGCGTTATGCGGGTGCGTGCCGACCGAACAGAACACGTTGCGATAGCGCTCCGTCAGCACCAGCAGTTCCGGCAACTGACGGATGCGCGTCGAGATGGTGACCATCGCACCCACGCCAGCGGCGGCGGCACGCGCGACGACCTCGTCGCGCTCCGGCGCAAACTGGGCAAAATCCAGATGGCAGTGATGGTCGACCAGCATCAGCCCTTCTTCTCCGTTGCGTCCTCCGGCTCAACATAACGCGGAAACACGCCGGTTGGCGCCGGAATAGCCGTACCCGGCTTGAGACGCGCGTTCGCACCCAGCGCAGTGAACGCGCGACGATCCGCGTCCTGCGCCAGCAGATCGAGCAGCTTCGCCGAGGCCGTCGGCGTCACCGCCTGAGCCAGAAGCGCGACCTGCCGCACAACTTCCGCCGTAACGTAGAGGATAGTCTCCATGCGCTTGAAATCAGTCTTGCGCTTGGCCCACGGCTCCTCGCTGGCGAAGTAGCGGTTGGCGTCGGCTACGACCTGCCAGACGGCATCGAGATACTGCTTGATCGCCTGCCTGTCCATCGCCGTACGGGAGGCGGCGTACAGACCATCGGCCGCCGCCAGCAGCGCCTGATCCTCAGCGGTGAAGTCGCCGGGCTCCGGAACAATACCGCCGCAGTTCTTGGCGATCATCGACAGCGAACGCTGCGCCAGATTGCCGAGATCGTTGGCGAGATCGGCATTGGTGCGGTTGACGATCGCCTCGTGGCTGTAGCTGCCGTCCTGTCCAAAAGCGACCTCGCGCAGGAAGAAGTAGCGCAAGGCATCGACACCGTAGGCCTTCACCAGATCGAACGGATCGATGACGTTGCCAACCGACTTCGACATCTTCTCGCCCCGGTTGAACAGGAAGCCGTGCGCGAACACCCGATGGGGAACCGGCAGTCCCGCTGACATCAGGAACGCAGGCCAGTAGACCGCGTGAAAGCGCACGATGTCCTTGCCGATGACGTGAATATCGGCCGGCCAGTAGCTCGCGCGCGGCGCAGTTGGATCCGGAAAGCCGGTCGCCGTGATGTAGTTGGTCAGCGCGTCGACCCATACGTACATGACGTGTTTCGGCGCGCCGGGAACCGGGATACCCCAATCCAGCGTCGTGCGCGAAATCGACAGGTCCTCAAGTCCGCCTTTGACGAAGCTGACGACCTCGTTGCGGCGCTCCGGCGGCAGGATGAAATCCGGATGCTGCTCGTAATAGGCAAGCAACCGGTCCTGATAGGCCGACAGACGGAAGAAGTAGGATTCTTCCTCGGTCCACTCGACCGGCGTGCCTTGCGCGCCAACCCGAACGCCATCGGAACCGACGGTGGTTTCGCTCTCGGCATAGAAGGCCTCGTCGCGCACCGAATACCAGCCCGCGTACTTGGCGAGATAGATGTCGCCAGCCTTCTCCATCCGACGCCAGATTTCCTCGGAGGCGCGATAGTGGCGCTCCTCGGTGGTGCGGATGAAATCGTCGTTGGACAGCCCCAGCGCCGCGACCATGGCCTGGAAGCGCGCAGCATTGCGGTCGGCCAGCGCCTGCGGCGCCAAACCTTCCTTGTCGGCCGTCTGTTTCATCTTCAGACCGTGCTCGTCGGTGCCGGTCAGGAAGAACACGTCCTTGCCATCCAGGCGCTCGAAGCGCGCGATGGCGTCACTGGCAATCGCCTCGTAGGCATGGCCGATGTGCGGCACGCCGTTCGGATACGAGATTGCTGTCGTAATGAAAAATTTGTCTTGCCCGCTCATGGCGGCAGACTCCGTTCCTGTTGATCGACCTGCTGGAGTGCGCGGATCACGCCAAAGCGTCCGCTGATCTGCAACGCCGTCCGCCGGCGTTGCTCAACGCATTCGGCCCGGACGGCCGGTGGGGGCCATCGGGTCGCAGGAACGGATGATGATCGCAACGCAGGTCATGGGCTCGATTCTGGATTTCAGCGCCGGCTTCATATCACGACATGCCCCGCCACGCCACATACACCGCGACATGAGTTGCCTTAACAATTCATGAGCTAGGCCGTCGCCAAGCTCCGTCTTAACGGCGCGCGGCCTGCTGCATGCGAGCCAGCACGTCGAGGATCAGCGCCTTGCGGTCGAGATTGAGCCCTTGTGTCTCGCTCTTGCGGCTGACGATGGTCTCCCACATCTCCGCCCAGGCTGACAGCCGGTCCGTGCCGATCAGGCGTTGGGCCAGGGCCAGTTCGCGTGGCTCCCCCTCGCCCGTCGCCGCCGCCCGGATCAGCCGCGCCACCATATCGAGCAGCAGGTTGAAAAACGCCTCGAACTTCTGTTCCGCGGCCGCACTGCCGATCTCGTCCGACAGGGCATGCGCAGCTGACCAATCCACCTCCGGCAGCCGTTCCACGATCGCGTACAGCCGCTGCGCCAGCTTGAGGCCGTCGCTGGTGGCAAGCCCGAGCAGACGGCGCACGCTTCCCTGCGCCAGATGCAGCAGCGGCTGCCAGTCATCCGCGCCAGGCGGAGCCATTTCGGCGGCGGCGAGGGCCTGCGTGGCGGCTGCCCGCAAATCCTCGGTGCCAAGCGCCGGCAGCGCCAACGTCCGGCAACGCGAGCGGATGGTTGGCAGAAGGCGTCCCGGCTGCGAGGTGATCAATAGAAACAGCGTCTGCGGCGGCGGCTCTTCCAGCGATTTCAACAACGCGTTTGCCGAGGAGGAATTCAGTTCGTCCGCCTGATCCACGATCACGACGCGCTGAATTGCGGACGGTGCCGCCGATCGGCTGCCCACGGTGTGGGCGAGGAAGTTACGCAGCTTGCGCACCTCATCAACCGGAATGCTGGCCGCGAACCGCTTGGTCTTCGTATCGTAGGGCCGGCGGATCAGCAGCAGACCCGGATGCGACAGCACCCGCACCATGCGCGGCGCCATGGCATGCCGCGACAGCGCCAGACCGTCATTGGGGTCGCCACGTTCCTCGGGACCGGCCAGTGCGTAGGCCGCAAAGCGGTAAGCCAGCGTCGCCTTTCCGATGCCTTCCGGCCCCGCCAGCAGCCAGCCGTGATGAATACGGCCCGATCCCAGGGCTTCCGCCAGGGTGCGCTCGGCTTCCTGATGACCGAAAAGCTGCGCCGCCTCGCGCGGATGCGGGAAGCCTTCCAGGCGATCTGCTTCCGGCAGCGCCTCGATTTCCTGCAGCGCCGGTGCGCGAGCCATCAGCCGCCTCGCCGCAGCAGGCGCGTCTCGACCGCGGCCCATACCTGGTCAGCCACAGAATCGGGATGCGCCAGCGCATCCAGCACCACGCAGCGCTCCGGTTCCGCCGTGGCGATCACCAGAAAGCCGTCGCGCAGCTTCTCGTGGAAGGCGATCGGGCGGGCTTCATAGGGATCGGCCCCGGTGGTGCCGTCCGTGAGCAACGCGGTGGCGCTGCGATGCCCTGCCCGTTGCAATCCGTCGACGGCCGGAAGATCGAGCATCAGCGTCATATGCGGGATGGTATCCGCAACAACCATGCGCTCCAGCTTGGTGATGACCTCCTTCGACAGCCCGCCCGCGACGCCCTGGTAAACCCGTGTGGAGTCCGAGAAGCGGTCGCAGACGACCCACTTGCCCTCCTCCAGAGCGGGGCGGATCGTCCGCTCAAGATGATCGGCGCGGGCGGCTGAGAACAGCAGCGCTTCCGCCAGCGCACTGTGATCAGCCGTATCCTTGCTCAGGATGAGATTGCGGATCTGCTCAGCGAACAGCGAACCGCCCGGCTCGCGCGTCAGCACGACATTGATGCCGTTGGCCTTCAGCCTCTCGGCCAGCACCCTGGCCTGGGTCGATTTTCCTGACCCCTCGCCACCCTCGAATGAAATGAACTTGCCTGTCATTGCACGGTTCGCCCTCTGCCGCGGCCTCGCGTTCGCCGACGGTTCGTCATCGGCCAGCGCGAGGCGTGAACGAGCGACGCTCGCTGTACCTCACCGCCACGCTGTCAGCGCTGCGGCACCGGGATCAAGCGGAAAGCCATGTAGGCCAGTGAGTCAAGCCCGCGGCGCATCGTACCGCCCTGCTCGATGTCCTCAGCGGCGAACAGCGGCACCTCGTTGGTGGTGTTCGAGCTGTTGGTGACACGCAATCTCGCCACTTCGTCGCCCTTCTTGATCGGTGGCTTGAGCGGGCTGTTGTAGATGATCTCGGCGCGCAGGCGCTGATTTGCGGCAGATCTGGGCAACAATACGCTGACCCGACCGTCGCCAGTCAGCGGCACATAAAGCTGGCTACCACCCCAGACGCGCGCGCTGCCCACGACTTCACCGTCGTCGAACAGCCGGAACTCCGTAAATGCCCGGAATCCCCATTCGATCAGCCGCCGTGCTTCCTGCTGCCGCGACGCGGCCGTCGGCAGGCCATTGACCACAACGATCAGTCGCCGTTCGCCCTGCTTGGCGGATGCCACGATGCCGTAACCGGCCTCCTTGATGTAGCCGGTCTTCAGACCGTCAACGCCGATATCCAGGCTCAGCAGCGGATTGCGGTTGATGAACCGGTGGCGCAGATAGCGAAAGTCCTTCTGTGCGTAGGCCGGGTAGAACTCCGGATAGTCGACGATGACGTGCCGAGCTAGCAGGGCGAGATCGCGGGCTGTCATGACGTGCTCGGGATCGTGCAGGCCGGTCGCGTTCTTGAACACCGACCCCTTGAGCCCCAGCTCACGCCCGCGCTCGGTCATCATCTCGGCATACTTCGCTTCCGTACCACCCAGATGCTCTGCAATGGCAATGGACGCGTCGTTGCCCGACTGAATGACGATACCCTGGATAAGCTCATCAACGGTCGCCGTCGTGCCCACCGGCACCATCATCGCGGAGGTGCCGGATGGCGCACCGCCGCTGCGCCAGGCATTGACGCTCATGACGATCGCGTCATCGAGCTTCACCTGCCCCTTGCGAATGGCGGCGTAGAGCAGCTCGAGGGTCATAAGCTTGCTCATGCTGGCCGGATGCATCGGATCGTCGGCATGGTGCTGATACAGGACGGCGCCTGAATCGGAATCGATCAGAATGGCCTGCTTGGCTTGCGTACTGAACTCGGAACCCTGAGCCAGCACGGCGCGATTGCCCATCACGATCGCCATCAACACCAGCACACAGGCCAGCAATCGCCCCGCCATCGATCCATACCGCATCTGTTTCGCCCCGAATCTCATTGCGCTCCAGTTCGCTCCCCCGAGTCACTTGGAAAACTATCACGACAGGTTGCTGAATGCGTCAATGCCGTGAACCTGCACTGCCTGATACGTCTTTCGATTGTTTGAGTTTCATGTCGTCAGCAAGACGCCTCGCATTTTTGTTACACGCGTCCCAAAGCAGCGCACAAACGCTTAAGCGGCCTACATAAAACGGCTATGACTGGCATCTGCCCGCCCTATTGCCCGGACGCAATCATCGTCGGCCGGATTGATATTCCGCATACGTCGCGCCATGATCACTCCTGTTGACGGACAGAATTGTGCCGCGGTTCGGTCCCAGCCCAACCCGAATCCAACTGGCATTTAGAGGTCGTTAGTCGAATCAGCGTGGAGTGGTGTCGTCGGGACAGTTTGCGGTCCGGGGGGCGCGAGGAGGATGGGTTCTATGTTGACGAGCGTTATCGAAGCAGGTGTTGCGGTTGGTGCGTATCCGGAGTTGGCCGGAAAACGCGTTCTGATTACCGGGTTGGATGTCACCAATGGCGTCGATGTGGCCCGATCGTTTGCCGAACAGGGCTGCCGCATCGTGTTGCATCTGCCGGACACCGGCGCGGAAGCCGATGCCGTCCTGGAAATGCTGTCCACGACCGCCGAAGAACTTCAGGTTTACAACGAACCGCTGGCCGACATGGACGCTGCGGTGCGTTTCGCACAGACAGCTGCCAAGGTGTTCGGCGGCCTCGACGCGGTCATCAACCTGATCCGTTTCGAGCCTGATCAGGCCAACACCAGCGGCGACGTCGAACGGACCGTCGCCGATCAACTGCAGAATGCCTGCCTGATCACGCGGATCGCCGCCAATCGCATGCGCCTGACGTGGTCTGAAGGGCTGATCCTGAATGTCCTGACCTGCCCGACACCGGACAGCCGGAAGCACGCCGCCATCCTTGGTCTTGCCCGTTACATGCTGACCAGCATGACGCGGACCGAAGCCCAGCAGTGGGCCGAGCACGCCATCCGCATCAACGCGGTTGCGCCGAGCACGGAGCCGTCGCTCTCCAGCAGCAGCCTCTCGTCCGAACCGGATGTGGCGGCGCTTGCGCTTTATCTCGCCAGCCAGCGGGGACGCGAGTTGTCGGGCCTGGTGTTCGATCTGGAACACGCAGCCCTGCCCGCCATCCCCGGCCTTGCGGCCTGATCCTTTTGCAGATCAGAGACGCCCAGCCAACGCAGCCTCATAGAGGCTGCGGCTGGCCGCGGCATCGAGCGGCACGGGATTGCCGCCCGCGGTCGGATCATTCGGCGCCATCGCGCTCATCTCGTCGAAGCGCGCCGCATCGACCTTGAGGCCGGCCAGCGTGTGTGGCACGCCGGTTTCCTCACGCAGCTTCAGCACCCAGTCCATGAACGCGCCGAACTCCGGCTTCAGGCCGATATAGGCCGCAAGCCGGCCGATCTTGTCCTCGATCACGGGGCGATTGAACGCCAGCACGTAGGGCATGAACACCGCATTGGTCATGCCATGGTGGGTGTCGTACATCGCGCCGACCGGATGCGACAACGCGTGGATCGCGCCCAGCGCCTTCTGGAACGCGGTCGCGCCCATCGCCGCAGCCGACATCATATGTGCGCGGGCTTCGAGATCCTGGCCGTCTGCCGTGGCGCGCGGAAGATACTCCTTCACCAGCCGGATACCCTCCACGGCAATGCCGTCCGCCATCGGATGGTAGAACGGGCCGCAATAGGCCTCCAGGCAGTGCGCCAACGCGTCCATGCCAGTGCCGACTGTGATCATCTTCGGCATGCCGACTGTCAGCTCGGGATCGCAAATGGTCACCTTCGGCATCATCAGCGGATGGAAGATGACCTTCTTGGTGTGGGAAGCCTCATCGGTGATGACGCCGGCGCGTCCGACTTCCGAACCCGTGCCTGCCGTCGTCGGCACGGCTACGATCGGCGCGATACCGGCGGGATCGGCGCGCGTCCACCAATCGCCGATGTCCTCGAAGTCCCACATCGGGCGCTTCTGCCCGGCCATGAACGCGATGACCTTGCCGGCGTCGAGGCCCGAACCACCGCCAAACGCGATCACGCCATCATGTCCACCAGCGCGATAGACCGCTACACCGGCTTCGACGTTGCTGGCGACCGGATTGGGCTTCACCTCGGAAAACACCTTGGCCGCGACGCCATCGGCTTCCAGCACCTCCAGCGCGCGCGCCGTGATCGGCAGTTTGGCTAGCACCGGATCGGTGACCAGCAACGGCTTTTTCATGCCGGCCGATTTGACGGCCTGGCCGAGTTCGCTGATGCGTCCGGCGCCAAACTTGACCGAGGTGGGGTAGTTCCAGTTGCCGACGAGTTTCATGACGCCGAATGCTCTTTCAGATGACGTTGAAGGCGTATTGCCGCGAAGCTGCGGGATGGATCAAACCTTGCGAAGATGGAAGCTCTTCGGTCGCGTCAGGGCTTCGTAGCCGATGCGGGATAGCGCGGCACCACGACCGGTATCCTTGACGCCGGTCCAAGCCAGCGCCGGATCGAGATAATCGCAGCGGTTCATAAACACGGTGCCGGTTTCGATCTCGCCGCCGAGGCGCTCCGCCGCCTCGATATCCGTGCTCCACACCGAAGCGGTGAGACCATAGTCGGAATCGTTCATCAGTTGGATGGCCTCCTCGTCGCCTGACACCTTCATGATGCCGACCACTGGGCCAAAGCTCTCCTCCGTCATCACCTTCATGCCGTGATCGACGTTGGTCAGCACCTGCGGCGCCAGCCACGGCGTGCCATCCTTGTTGCGCTTGAACGCGGCCGCATCGATGTGAGCGGTGGCGCCCTTCGATTTAGCCTCGGCCGTATGCCCGCGCACCAGATCAGCGAAGCGGGTGGCGGCCATCGGCCCCAGCGTCGTTGCCTCGTCGAGCGGATCGTCCAGCGTGTACTTGCGCATCAGATCGACGAAGCCTTCGACGAACTGATCGTAGATC
Organism: Pseudomonadota bacterium; assembly: GCA_023426855.1. Classification (GTDB taxonomy): domain Bacteria; phylum Pseudomonadota; class Alphaproteobacteria; order Rhizobiales; family Hyphomicrobiaceae; genus ZC4RG25. The sequence goes on from JAEZBU010000339.1 coordinate 14,193, forward strand.
TTGGCATCGACGTAGATGCGCTCGATACCGCAGCAACTCTGGCCGGAATTGAAGAACGCGCCATCGACCAGGTTCTCGACCGCGTGGTCGAGCTTGGCGTCGGCGCGGACGTAGGCCGGATCCTTGCCGCCGAGTTCCAGTGCAACCGACGTGAACGTGCCTGCCGCCGCACGCTCAATGGCGCGACCGCCCTCGACGCTACCCGTGAAGGTGACGTGATCGACGGCACCCGCGCCGAGCAACCGCGCGGTATCCTGATGACTGAGCACGAGGTTCTGGAACAGGCCCTTGGGCAGCCCCGCTTTGTCGAAGGCCTGTTGAAACCGCTCGCCTGTGAGGATCGTCTGCGAGGCCGCCTTCAGCATCACCGCGTTACCAGCGATGAGACCCGGCACGATCGTGTTGACCGCCGTCAGGTAGGGGTAGTTCCACGGCGCAACGACCAGGATCAGCCCCAGCGGATCGCGGCGGATATAGCGGGTGAAGCCCTCCTTCGGCTCCGGCACGATCGGGGCCAACGCGGTCTCGGCCAGCGCCGCCATGGTCGTCACGCGGTCAGACAGCGAACCCATCTCGCCGCCATAGCGTACCGGCCGGCCCATCTGCAGCGCCAGTTCCCGCGTGATATCCGCATTCACGGCGCGGATTTCTTCAAGAAAGCGCAGAGCCAGGGCGATACGTTCTTTCAGGGGCACCTGCCGCCACGTCTTCTGCGCCGAGCGCGCCGCCGTCAGCGCGTTTTCGATGTCGGCGCCGCTGGCGGTAGACCGGCGCGCGACTTCGCGACCGTCAATCGGAGAAGTACAGACGATTTCAGACATGGATGACACTCATAATGCCGGTCCCGAGATGACAGGAACCAAGCAACCATCAATAGCGCTCGAACCCGCGCATCAGCTCCCAGTCGGTGATGCGGCGGTCGTACTCGAATTGCTCCCAGCGGCCAGTGTGGACGTAGTGGTCGACCACCTCGCTGCCGAGCGCCTCGCGCAGAAACTCCGATCCGTTCAGGCTTTCGACCGCATCGCGCAGAGTTTTCGGAACTTCCGGAATGCCCTCACCGACATAGGCGTCGCCGGAGAATGCGGGCGCCAGTTCCAGCTTCTCGTCGATGCCCGCTAGCCCGGCCGCAATCAACGCCGCGAAGGCCAAATATGGGTTGAGATCGGCACCGCCGATACGGCATTCGATCCGGATCGCCTTGCTGCCCTCGCCGCACAGCCTGAACCCGGCCGTCCGATTGTCCCTGCTCCACACCGCCTTGGTCGGCGCGAAGGTGCCGGCCTGGAACCGCTTGTAGGAGTTGATGTACGGCGCGAGGAAATAGGTGATGTCGCTGGCGTATTTCAATTGTCCGGCGACGAACGATCTCATCAGCGGCGACATGCCGTGCTCGCCGTCCTTGTCGAAGAACAGCGGTTTCTTGCCGGCGTCATCCCATAGCGATGCATGCACGTGCGCGGAAGACCCGGCCAGATCGTAACGCCACTTCGACATGAAGGTGACGGCCTTGCCCTGCAGATACGCGATCTCCTTGATGCCGTTCTTCAGGATGACGTGGCGGTCGGCCATCTCCAGCGCATCCGTGTAGCGGACGTTGATTTCCTCCTGCCCCGGCCCCCACTCGCCTTTTGAGTTCTCGACCGGAATGCCCGCCCCCTGCAGCCCCTTGCGGATGGCGCGCATGACGCCCTCCTCCTTGGTGGTCTGCAGGATGTGATAATCCTCGATATAGCTGCCGGCGGTTTTCAGGCCATGAAACCGCTTGTCCGCCGCGCTCTCGAAGGTTTCGTCGAACAGATAGAATTCCAGTTCGGAGGCGAAGAACGCGCGCATCTTGCGCTCGGCCAGCCGCGCGATCTGGCGCTTCAGCATCTGGCGCGGCGAATGCGGAACATCGTGATGATGATGATCGAGCACGTCGCACAGCACCAGCGCCGTGCCGTCCAGCCACGGAATGCGCCGCAGCGTGGACAGATCCGGCTTCATGATGAAATCGCCGTAGCCCTTGGTCCAGCTCGCCGCCGCGTAGCCCGGCACCGGCTCCATGTCGATATCGTTGGCCAACAGGTAGTCGCAAGCATGGGTCTCATCCGAGGCGCTGTCGACGAAGTATTCGGCTTGGAACCGCTTGCCGATCAGACGGCCCTGCATATCGACGAACGCGACCACGACCGTGTCGAGTTCCCCGAGAGCGACGGCTTCCTTCAATTCTTCAAAACTCAGATTACCAACCATTGCCGTCCTCCCAATGCCCGGCTCGCGGGCAAACGCTTATGCTTGGATCGCCGCCTCGATGATGTCCAGTGCCCTGATCATGTCGTCCGCCGTCGTGGTAAGTGGCGGGGTCAGCGTCAGCACGTTGCCCATCGTTGTTTTGAAAGACAGTCCAGCATCCAGCGCGCGATACATCACCGCCTCGGCGAGGTCACCGTCCGGCTCCTTGCTGTCGCGGTCCTTGACCAGTTCAATGCCGAGCATCAGCCCGCGACCGCGTACGTCGCCGACGGCCGGCAGCTTGCGATGCATCTCGTACATCCGCTGCATGGCGATATCGCCGACGCTGGCCGCGTTCTCGACCAGCTTCTCGTCCTCGATGATCTCGATGGTCGTCAGCGCCGCCTTAGTGGTGACGGGGTTTTTCTCGTGCGTGTAGTGGCCGAACGCGAAGTCGCCCGCGACGTCCAGCTCCGGTTTCGCGATGACGGCCGCGATCGGCAGGATGCCGCCGCCCAGCGCCTTGCCGACCACCATGATGTCCGGCACCACGCCATCATGCTCGGAGGCGAACATGCGACCCGTCTTGCCGAGACCCATCGGGATCTCGTCGAAGATCAGCATCGTGCCATGCCTGTCGCATGCCTCGCGCACACGCTTCCAGAAGCCTGGCGGCGGCACATACGGCACAGCGCGGATCGGCTCGGCGATGAAGGCGGCGACGTCGCCTTCGCGCTCCAGGATGTATTCGATCATACGGGCGCAGGCGTCACCCGACTCCTCGGCGGTCTTCATGCCATAGGGACAGCGATAGCTGCCGAACGGCGCGACATGGTTGGCGCCGACGACCAGTGGCGCGGCGGGACCTGAGCGGAACAGCGCCTCACCTGACAGCGCCGACGCGCCGATGCCGGCGCCGTGAAAACTGTCCCAGAACGACAGTGTCTTGAAGCGGCCGGTGGCGGTGCGGGCCAGCTTGATCGCGACCTCGTTGGCGTCCGAACCACCGGTGGTGAACAACACCTTCGACAGATTGCCGGGCGAGATCTCCGCCAGCTTGCGCGCCAGCGCAGCGGCTTCCGAACAAGCGTAGCGGCGTGGCGCGAACGGCAGCGTATCCATCTGCTCGGCAATGGCCTTCTTCAGGCGCGGATGGCCGTAGCCGATGTGATGGACGTTGTTGCCGTGGAAATCCATGTAGCGGCGGCCGGCCACATCCTGAATCCAGATGCCTTCCGCCTTGGCGATAGCGTTGAGGCACGGCGTCGAAACCGATTGGCGCAGGAAGTAGCGCTCGTCTTCAGCCAGCAGGCTGCGCGTCGGCGCGTCCAGCGCACGGGCTTGCCACTCGGCGCGGCGGCTGGTGAGATTGGTGTCGCTTTCCGATTGCGCCACCACGCGCAGGCCGGGGGCGCGGGGTTTACCTTGCATGGGAAGAGCCTCACCGTTTGCGCCAAGCCTGCAGTTTGTTGAACACAAGCCAGTCGAGCGCGAAATGCAGCAGCTTAACGCCGAGCGCTGTCAATACGATCATGGTGGCCATGCCCGCGGCACCGGCCGTGAAGCCCGCCTCATCCATGTGAACGATGGAGACCGAGGCGAGTTTGGTCGAGGGGCCGTAGAGGAAGATCACCGCCGAAACCGTGGTCATCGCGTTGACGAACATATAGACCGCGATGTTGACGATGGCCGGCATGCAGATCGGCACGGTGACGCGGCGGAATGTGCGCCAGAACGGTACTTTCAGCGATGCCGAAACGGATTCGAACTCCGGATCGATCTGCTTCAGCGCCGTCACCGCCATGATGTGCGCGGTGGTGTAGAAGTGCGCGATGGTGTTGACCGCCAGGATGATCAGTGTGCCGTAGAAGATATTGAGCGGGTTCCACGGCGCGTTGATGAAGAACACATAGGCGAGACCGAGCACCAGCCCCGGCACCGCCATTGGCAGCATGGCAAGCAGATGTGCCAGCGCGCGCCCCACCCGGAAGCCCTGCACCTTCTCGACCAGATAAGCGCCCACGAAAACGATCGCGGTGCCGGCCAGCGACGCCATTGTGGCCATTTTCACCGAGGCCCAATAGGTGTTCCAGCCGTCGGGGTCGAAGTTGCCGAACTGGTAATTGTTGAAGCTGAGCGACAGGTTGTAGGGCCAGTAGGTTACGAACGACGCCCACACGGCAACACCCAGGATCGAAGCGATCAGGCAGCCGATCACACAGCAATAGAGGAAAAACGCCGCGTCCCGACCGCGCACGGGCTTCGGCTCAAGCGGCACTGCGCGGGCCGACAGCAGCGCTACTTGCTTGCGCTGGATCAACCGGTCGACCGCGAAGGCCAACACCGCTGGCACCAGCAGGATGAAGCCAACAACGGCACCCATCTCGAAGTTCTGCTGGCCAACGACCTGCTTATAGGCATCCGTTGCCAGCACGTTGAATTGCCCGCCGATCACCTTGGCGATACCGAAATCGGTGATCACCAGCGTGAATACGATGAAGCCGGCACTGACCAGGCCGTACTTGATGCCGGGAACCGTCACCGTCCAGAATACGCGCCAGCTCGATGTGCCCAGCGCGTTGGCGGCTTCATACAGCCGGCCATCGGCGAGCGACAAAGCGGTAACGAGGATCAGCACGGCAAACGGGAAGCAATAGAACACCTGCGCCATCAGGATGCCGATCGGGCCGTAGATCGACGCGCCCATCATCCAGTCGCGCAGAAAGCCCTGGTTGCCGAAGATGTAGATCAGCGAGATCGCCGACAGCAGCGACGGCGCGAAAATCGGCAGCAGCGCCGCGGCCATGAACACGCCCTTGAGCGGCATGCAGGTCCGCGTCAGCGCATAGGCATAGGTGAACGCCAGCGGCAGGATGATGCTGGTCGCGGTCAGCGCCACGAACAGGCTGTTCCAGATCGACTGCACCAGCGTCGGCGTCGAGAAGTACGTGACGTAATTGGCCAGACCGATGAAATCGCCATCGGAGTTCTGGAAGCTCTTCCTCAGCAGCAGGCCAAGCGGCAGCGCAATCGCAACGACAAGGAAAACGATCAGCAGGCAAATGCCGATCCGCATGACCCAATCTTCCCGTGACAACTGCCGGGAGATGGGCTGGGCAGGCGCAGCAGCCACTGTCATGCGTTGTTTGCTCCGTCACGCGCGAAGATGCGCAGCGACTCGTGCGGCAGAACCAGGGTCAGCGACTGCCCTTCGGCAATGGCCAGGTCGCGCATGGCGTTGGCCGAGAAATCAGCCACCAGCTTGACATCGGGCGCCGTATCGAGCGCCAACGTCGCCCGGCAGAAGGCACCGAGATAATCGAGCAGAACCACGGTCGCCGCCAACTGGTTCGGCGTATCCGGCGCGATACCACGGACGCGGATTTCCTCGGGTCTGAGGCCAAGGGTCACCGGAGCGCCGGTGCGGAAGCGCTCTGCACTGGCGCACTGCAGCGTCACATCGCCGAGGCGGGCGCGATCCGGCCCCGCAATCTCCGCGTCGAGGAAGTTCATGGTGCCCACGAAGTCCGCAACGAAAGCAGTCGCGGGCCGCGCGTAAATCTCAGCCGGCGTGCCGACTTGCTCGATCACGCCGTGGTTCATCACCACGATACGATCAGCCATGGCCAGCGCTTCTTCCTGGTCATGCGTCACGAGAATGGTCGTAACACCGAGGCGGCGCTGCAGGCTCTTGATCTCGTCGCGCAGACGGATGCGGACGCGGGCATCGAGCGCCGACAGCGGTTCGTCGAGCAGCAACAGGGACGGCGACGTGGCAAGCGCACGCGCCAACGCGACACGCTGCTGCTGACCACCAGATAATTGAGCGGGATACTTTGCACCCTGATCGGGCAGGCCGACGAGTGCCAGCAGTTCCTGAACACGGGCGTTGACCTGCGCGCGCGGCATCCGGCGGTTGACCAGCCCGTAGCCGATGTTGGCGCTCACTGACAGGTTCGGGAATAAAGCGTAGGATTGAAAGACAATGCCGAAATCGCGGGCTGACGGCGGCAGGCCGGAAACGTCCTTGCCGCCCATCTCGATGATGCCCTCGTCCTGCATGTCCAGGCCGGCGACGGCGCGCAGCAACGTGGTCTTGCCGCATCCCGAAGGCCCCAGGAAGCAGATCAGCTCTCCTTCCATCACATCGAGCGATACGGACTTCAGCGCCTGGAAATCCCCAAAGCGTTTGATCAGGGAGCGGATGCTGAGATGCACGCGCTTAGGTGTTTCGGCGGTCGCCGGGGTTGGCGTGCGTTGCAGCGTCTGCAGCATCTAGAACGTCCTTCCGTCGGATAAGAAAGCGGCCGCTGAAACAGCGGCCGCTCATAGTGACGTCAGTTCTTCGGAGCAGCTTTGCTCTCGTACCGGCTCGACCACTCCTTCAGGATACGGTCGCGGTTTTCAGCCATCCAGGCGAAGTCGTTCTTGATCAAACGCTCTTCGGCTTCCTTCGGATAGTTCGGCGGATAGGCGCCGGCACCCGGATAAGCGACGACAGCGTAGGTCTTGGAGTACAGCTCGTTGGCAGCCTTGGTGGCGCCCCAGTCGGCGACCTTCTTGGCCAGTTCGAGGTTCTTCGTGCCCTTGACGATGGCCGTGGCTTCCATCTCCCAGCCGGTGCCTTCCTTCGGAACCAGGACCTCGAGCGGAGCGCCCTTGGTCTTTTCCGAAGCGCCGCGCATGTCGAGCGCTACGCCGGCAACACGCTCACCGCGCGCCGCCTGCACGCAAGGCGCGCTGCCGGAATGGGTATAGACGGCCATGTTCTCATGCAGCGCGTCCATGAACTTCCAGCCTGCTTCTTCACCCATCATCTGCAGCCACGCGCCAACCATCAGGTAGCCCGTGCCCGAAGACGCCGGATGCGGCATGACGAGCTTGCCCTTGTATTCGGCAGCCGTCAGATCCTTCCAGGTCGCCGGAGCCTTGATGTTAGCCTTGCCGGCTTCAGCCGTGTTGAAGCAGATCACGCCAACATAAGCGTCCATGCCGGTCCAGGTGTAGTTGTCGTCCTGGTCGCGGAACACCGGCTTCAGCGCGTCGACGCCAGCCGGCTTGTAGCTCTCGAGCAAGCCACCCTTCTCGAATACCAGCAGCGAGGTTGCAGCAAGACCGAGAACGACATCCGCACGCGGATTGTCCTTTTCAGCCAGGAAGCGCGCCGTGATCACACCGGTCGAGTCGCGAACCCATACGACCTCGACCTCAGGAACCGCGGCTTCAATCGCAGACTTGAACGGGGCAAGCTGGTCGTTTTCGATTGCAGTGTAGATCGTCAGCTTGGTGCGTTGCGCAAAACTGGGCGTCGCCGCCAAGCTCAACGCCGCGCAGGCAGCGAACGCCATTCCGAAGTATTTCTTCATAGTCATCGTGTTACTCCCTCCTTCACGTCAACTCATTCAGGCAAGCTGCCGACCCAAACCGGCAGTCACGACGTTCGCATGCGCATTTCTGATGAAGCTACGATGACAGTTATGCGCGGTGCCACAGTATTTTTTGACTTTTGTGACATTGCCCAACGTTCGGGCAAAGGCTGACCGCTTGATCGGCGCGGCATTCTTGGGATTAGTTTCCAGCCAGGATAAGGACGCCGCATACGCCAACGGGCCGAGGCGACGCTCAGCAAGCGTCACTTCAGCCACGTTCGCGACACGGACCGGGCCATTCCGGCTGTCGCAGTTAACTTTCGTCCCGCTCATTTTGAGGCTCACGACGGATTGAGCTCTAGTGTGATTCAGATCGAGAAATTCGCGCTCCGGAGTATGGCTGGATCTGGCAATTTCTCGATCATCACACTAGGCGGGTAGTTTTCAGCCCTGCGGCCAGGGCAGCGAGTAGGTCTTGACGTTGGTGTAGCTCTTCATGGCTTCCCAAACGCCTTCTTTATAGCCGAGACCCGAATCCTTGATGCCGCCAAACGGCGACAACTCGATGCGGTAACCCGGAACTTCCCAGATGTTCACCGAGCCGACATGCAGTTCGTTGATGAACCGCGTGATGTAATCCAGCCGGTTGGTGCAGACGCCCGACGACAGTCCGAACGCTGTTGAATTGGAAATGCGGATCACGTC
>JAEZBU010000070.1 GCA_023426855.1 Pseudomonadota bacterium
GGTGTCCTCCGCTCAATGGTTAGGGAGGTTGCGGGCGAGTGCTTCGAGCACTGCCATGCGCACGGCGACGCCCATCTCGACCTGCTCGCGGATCACGCTGCGCGAATGATCGGCGATGGTGGAGGCAATCTCGACGCCGCGGTTCATCGGGCCCGGGTGCATGATCAGCGCGTCGGGCTTGGCGCGCGCCAGCTTCTCATGGTCGAGGCCGTAATAGTGAAAATACTCGCGGCTGGACGGCACCAGCGAGCCTTGCATGCGTTCGCGCTGCAGCCGCAGCATCATGACGATGTCGCAGCCCTCCAGCCCCTTCCACATGTCGGTGTAGACCTCGGCGCCGAAGCGTTCCGCCTCGGCCGGCAGCAGCGTCGACGGTGCGATCAGGCGCACGCGGGCACCCATCGTGTTCAGCACGTTGATGTTGGAGCGCGCCACGCGGGAATGCAGGATATCGCCGCAGATCGCGATGGTCAGACCGGAGATGCGGCCCTTGGCGCGGCGGATGGTGAGCGCGTCGAGTAGTGCCTGGGTCGGATGCTGATGCGCGCCGTCGCCGGCGTTGATTACCGAGCAATCGACCTTCTGCGACAGCAGCTCGACTGCGCCGGCCGAATGATGCCGGACCACGATGATATCCGGCCGCATGGCATTCAGCGTGATCGCAGTGTCGATCAGCGTCTCGCCCTTTTGCACCGAGGAGGTCGAGACGTTCATGTTCATGACGTCGGCGCCCATGCGCTTGCCCGCCAGCTCGAACGAGCTCTGGGTGCGCGTGGAAGCCTCGAAGAACAGATTTATGAGGGTGCGCCCCCTCAGGATATCCCGCTTCTTGTTGACCTGCCGATTGATGTCGGCGGCCTTGTCGGCGAGATCGAGAAGGGCGGTTATTTCACCGGCGGTCAGGCTCTCGCAAGTCAAGAGGTGACGGCGCGTGAAATAGCTAACGTCGGGGGTGTGCTCGGAGCTGGTCATTAAAGCGGTGTCTATAAGAGCCAGCCGCACTTTGGGCAAGCGACTTGATGACACTTTCGACAGCAGCGTAAGCAAGTCGTTGCTGCGGAACGACGAAAGGTTGTGGCGGGGACGTCTTGCCCGCGCCGCTCAGGCCCGCGCCATCACGATGTCGAAGGTGCCGGCCAGGGCGCCGGCTTCCAGCCGTTCAGCGGGTTCCAGATTGACGATCACGCTGTCGCGCTGGCGGGCGTCGCTGATGCGGCGCAGGATGCCGTCACGCTCGTTAAGCGGTTCGCCTGCCACGTACATCTGCGTGATCAGGCGGGCGTTGTCGGGCGTGCTGATGGCGAAATGGATGTGCGGCGTGCGGCCGGGATAGGGCACCGGGCGGATGGTGCGGAAGGTATAGCTGCCATCGTTGCCGGTGCGCATCCGCCCGCGCCCCTGGAAACGCTGGTCGTAGCGACCGCGGGCCGAGCGGTCGTTGGGGTGGAGGTAATGCCCGTTGGCGTCGCATTGCCAGATTTCGACCGACGCGCCGATGATCGGATTGCCGCTGGTATCCACAACGCGGCCGAGGATATGCGTGACCTGCCCCATGGCCTGGGCGGCCTCGCCACGCACGAGAACCAGGTCGTTGTCGGAATCGCCGAGCCAGTCCACGGGATAGAACGGCCCCTCGGTCTGGCGGGGTGTCCGGATCAGCCCGGGCTGTGCCGCCTCGGCGGAGAAGCGCGGCAGGGTGGCCATTGCGGCGGTTGCGGCGAGGCCGCCGATGATGTGGCGCCGGACCAGTTGCGGCGTTGGCAGTTTGCTCATGTGCGGATCTCCGTGCCGATGTCCGATCCCTTAACGTGGTTTGTCGCAGTTTTGCGCCGGTTCCGCTGCTCACAATCGCGTCACGCGCGTGGTGATCTGGAATGACATAGCGACCATGACGACTGGGGGCTTGTTCCGTGGCGTCCGGGCTGAAACACTGCATTGCCTTTCGCGGAGTTCCTCCGACATGCCGAGTTTTATACTGCCCCTGGTCATGGTGCTGGTGCCGCTTGTCGGTCTGGCGTCGCTGCACCTGTTCCTGCCGGTAATGGCGCCGCTGCTGACGGAGGCAAGCGGCGTCGAGCCGACCGCGTTCGGCCTGGTCGCAGGCGCTGTCGGGCTGGGTTCGATCTGGTTCTATACCGCCAATCACAGCATCACCCCGGCGCTGGGGCCGGTGCGCACGCTGCAGGTCGGTGTGGTGCTGGTGGCAATCGGTGCGGCGCTGATCATGAGCGCCAACTTCCCTCTGGTTTTGATCGGCGCGACGATGCTGGGGTTCGGCTACGCCACCACCACGCCCGCGGGCAGCCAGATCATGGCTAATCATGCGCCGAAGGAATACTGGTCGACGCTGTTCTCGTTGCGACAGGCGGGCGTGCCACTGGGTGGCATGATTGCCGGTGCGGTTGGCGGCTGGCTGGTCGCTCAGTTCGGCTGGCGGATGGCCCTGGTCGCGATCGTGCTGATCGGGATTGCGTCGTCGCTGCCGCTGCTGTGGGCGCCTCGCGACTACAACGAGCCCAACGGATTGCGTCCGTTGCGGCTGGCCAATGTCGTCGATCCGACGAACTTGCGGCGTCCGTTCCAAGCCATAGCGCTGGCGCCTGGGCTGACCCGGCTGGCGCTGGCCTGCATCGGCTTTGCGATGATGCAGAGCGCGACGTTCTCCTTCTTCGTCATTTATCTGCACGATGGGCTGGGGTATGGCCTGGCGCTCGCGGGCACGCTGTTCGCGGTGCTGCAGGCGGCCAGTGTGATGGGGCGCGTCGCGTTTGGTGTCGTCGCTGACCGTATCGGTTCTCCGCGCCTCGTTCTGATTGGGCTGTCTCTGGGCTCGGCGACGGCGGCCTTGCTGTTGGCCGGTCTCGGCCCCGGCCTGGGCACGCCAGTCCTGGTCATGGCCGCGCTGTTCGTCGGCATATCGGTGGCGACCTGGAACGGGCTGTATCTTGGCGAGGCGGCGCGGCTGTCGCCTCCCAACTCTGTCAGTGAAACCGCTGCCGGTACGACGTTCTTCGTGTTCCTGGTCTACACGGTGACGCCGCCGATCTTTGGTTTCCTGATCAACCGTTACGGATATTCGAGCGCGTTCCTGATGAGTGCTGCCGGTGCGGCCTTCTCGTGCATCGTATTGCTGCTTGGCGGACGTGCCGAGCCCGTGCCGCGCCGCGACAAGGCGTGAACGGCAGTCCTGTCACCGCGCCCGCAGGCTTGCGAACTGGTGGACCTGCTTGCTTGAGATGGAGCAGGCCTCCGTACTCGGCATCCAGGACGTGTTGTTGAGGTACAACTCGCATCGGGTCAGCACTGTGCCCAGGTGCGTCGTCATGCAGACGATCTCGCCCAGCCGATAGGTCTGGCCCTGAAAACGGCAGCGGCACGGTACAACGCGACCCCACCCGTCGATGACCTGGCCGGGTGTGATGCGGGGATCGGTCTGCTGCACCAGATTCGGCTCAGCCGACGCAGTAAACCCGCCGGGCGCGAGCAGGACAATGACCGGCATCGCGATGCCGGCGAGGTGGAACACGAACGCGCGATGTTGCTTCGTTACCCCATAGGGTTGAAGGTAGCAGGTCCGCGTCGATAGTCAAAAGCTCTTACACGGGCTCCCGTGCGGCTTGGCGGGCACGCCGTCGGCGATCGATGATCGGCCCGATTTGCACCAATAGCGTCGCACCAAACATCAGGCTCGCGCCGATCCACCCGATCAGCGGCAGTCGTTCACCAAGCAGAAGGGCGCCGGCTGCCGCCGCGAACAGTGTTTCCATGCTGACCAGGATGGCGGCCTCACTCGGCGGCGTGTGCTTCATGGCGATCGCCAGCAGCGTGAACGTCAGCGCACTCGACAGCACGCCGACGAACAGGATCGCAGGGGCTGCGGCGATTATGCTTTCGAGCTTGATCGGCTCCAGCATGATCGCGGCTGTGCCAGCGCAGACTGCGACGACGGCGAACTGCATGGCGGTGAAGGCCACTGGCCGCGCATAGGGCGAAGCAGCACCCGTCAGCAGCATGTGTGTCGCCCAGATCAGTGCGGAGAACGCAATCAGGCCGTCGCCGGTCGAGAAGCCAGCCAGTGTGCCGCCACCCAGGAACCAGGCGCCGATGAAGGCGAGAACGACCGCGATCCAGACGTGGTTTGTTGGCGGGCGACCCAGTACGATCCAGGCAATAAGCGGTGTCGCGATAACGTAAAGCGAGGTCAGAAAACCTGCGTTAGTGACCGTTGCCGTGACGATACCGATCTGCTGCACGATCGCGGCACCGAAAAACGCAAGCCCCGTCCACATGCCTATGCGGATCAAACCGTTGGACCATGGCACCGTCGCTTGCCGGGCTTCAAGCATGGCGAGCGGCAGCAAGCACACAGTGGCTAGTATCGCGCGGGAAGCGACAAACAAAAGCGGACCAATATGGTCCATCGCCGTCTTCTGGAAATAGAAGGCCGTGCCCCAGATGGCGGCAGCGAGCAAAAGCAGAAGATCAGCTTTGATACGGGTCATGGCGCCGACGTGATAGACGTCGGCGAGGCTGGCGGCAATGGTTCCCGCGGCGATTTGTGTCGCTATCGGAGTTTCTGCGTCGCAACAATCTTTGCCGCTGGACAAAGGTGCGCCGCAGCACTAATTCCCCTGCGCCCTTCACAAAGCGGATCGCATGCGTCATGCCTGTCGCATCACTCTCGTGGCCACACGTAGCCCCGGTGCTACTGTTGCTGGCCTCCAACGTGTTCATGACCTTGGCCTGGTACGGTCACCTCAAATACAAATCGGCTCCGTTATTGCTGGTCATCCTGGTGTCGTGGGGGATAGCCTTCGTCGAATACTGCTTCGCCGTGCCGGCGAACCGGATCGGTCATGGCGTCTATTCGGCGGCCGAGCTGAAGACGATGCAGGAGGTCATCACGCTGGCCGTGTTTGCGGGATTTTCGTTTCTTTATCTCGGTGAACCGCTGGGCTGGAAGCATCTGGCCGGTTTCGTGCTGATTGCCGCCGGCGCCGGACTGATCTTCTCGGGGCGCGGATGATGGTCGAGTGGCTCCCGCTGGCAGCGATGATGGCTGCAGCGTTTGCGGGGGCGTTTGTCCAGGCCGCGATCGGTTTTGGCTTCGCCCTGGTGGCCGCGCCGGTATTTCTCATCGCCATGCAGTCCGGGGCCGCGATGCAGTTGCTGGTCATGATCCACGTCGTACAGAGTGCGATGCTGGTTCCGAGGCTATGGCGCCAGGCGCCGCGGGATCTGCTGACGATGATGCTCGTAGGCAGCTTGGCTGGAATACCGTTGGGTCTGGCATTGTTTCTGACGCTCAGCCTCGACACTTTGAAGCTGACGGTCGGCGTCGTCATGCTGGTGTTTACGGCGTTGCTGATCGCGCGCGATTCCGGACTGCTGAACCGTTGGGTGAAGTCGGTGGGGCCACCGCATCCCGCTGCTGCATCCGGGGTCGGCATGGCGGCGGGCGCGCTGACGTCGGTTCTGGTGCTGCCGGGGCCGCCGCTGATCCTCTATGTCGCCGCGCGGCGCATGGACAAGCTGGAAAGCCGTGCGCTGTCCCTCACGTTCTTCGCGTTCTGCTACGTCGCCGTCATGGTCATGCATGCGCTGTGGTCAGGCATCAGCACCGAGACGTGGACATTGGTGGGCTGGCTGACGCCTGCTGTCATCGCGGCGACCGTACTGGGTGCGATGCTGGCGCGCTCGCTCAGCGAGACGTGGTTCCGCACAAGCATTACGGCGGTATCGTTGATATCCGGGGCTTGGCTGGTGTGGAGTGCGAGCTAAAGGCCGCGCACCACGTTGCCGATCATCAGCACCATGTAGGCGACGATCGCCAGCCAATACTCCTGATGCGGCAGGTAGCGCGGGACGTGGAAGAATCCGAGCTTGGTCGCGACCGCCAATCCGGCCAGCACGAGCGAGATGAGAAACACCAACATCGTCGGCGGATTCAAACGCATGGCACCCCTTCCCCCAACAGAAGGCCCGGCGCGTCCTACAGTGTGCGCTCAGGCCGGCCGACCGGGATCGGCGCAGTCTGTTCCGTTTCGATCACGAACCTGACGATACCTATGCCCGTGTCACCGATCTCGCGGCAAGAGACAATTTGGAAACGCTTGGTGGACGTATCATCGATACGTGTCAGGCCTGCATCAACGTCGCGGATGTCATAGACTTCCAGGGTGCGCATCTGACCGTCGGCACCGGAGATCTCGATCCTGTCGCCGATCGCCATCGGCTTGGACGTGCCGAGCTGAACTTCATCATCATGGCGGCTCAGCCGAAAGTACGGACTATCGGCCAACCGAGGCGTCTCGGCGCGGGCCTGCTGCTGCAACCTGCTGGCGGTTTGGGTCTCCGCCAATGCCTTGCCAAAACTGCGGTCGAGCACGGTCTCGGGGCGAAACATCGTCACCGCCAGCGCACCGACTGCGGTGCAAGCCGTCGCCAGGGCGAACAGCGGCAGACTACGCAGGATCGTCTGACTGGCGGTCATGACTGGTCTCCAAGGCTTGGTCGCATCGATCTGTAATATAGGCAGGCTTGTGCGCATGACGAGCCCCACGGGTGTGGGGCGGGCAATCGGTAGCATGCATGTTATCGCGCTATCCGACGGCATTGTGGCCGGACTGCGCTGGTTCGGATTTATGTAATCATTTCTGCGTGATGGGCGTGTTGGACGTGTCTCATGCTGACGCGTCCGCCACCGCTGATTCGCAACTGCCGCCGGCATGGGCAGGGGATGGCGCCGCCATCCCCTGAGTTCGTCAGTCGCTCGCGCTATGGCAGCAGCGTGAACGCCGCAGCCGCGACTAAGGTCGGCAGCAGCGCCGCAGTAAGGAGCCCAAGCGCGCTGATCGTTCCGTCATCGAAGCTACTCTTGAGGATGGCGAAACCGGCCGGGTTGGGCGCGTTGGCGATGACCGTGAGGCCGCCGCCAGTCACCGCACCGGCGACCAGGGCATATTTGAATTCATCGCTGACACCCTCCACCAGCGAGCCGAGATAGGTCAGGGCAGCGTTATCGGTGATCGCGGTCAGCGCGGTAGCGCCCCAGTACAACACTTGCGGGGACATGCCTTCCAAGGCGGGCTGCAGCCACCATTTCTGCAGGCCGCCCAGTACCACGAGCCCGGCGAGGAAGAAGGCGACCATCAGACCTTCGCGGATCAGCAGCCGCGTCTGGTACTTCCGGTAGGCCTCAGTGAAGCCGAGGAAGAACAGGAAGAAGGCGAGGAACACGATCGGGTGGTGGTTGAAGACCACGACGCCGGTCAGGAACAGCAGATGCACCGCGATCACCCACACCGGCACGTCGAGGCGCGCCAGCGCGGCGGAGGAGGCGGTCGTTACGCCGTTGAGGTAGTTGCGGAACAGATAAGTCACCGCCGCGGCATTGATGAACACGGCGATGGCTGCCTTCCAACCGAAGTTGGTCAGCATGAAATGCATATCCCAGCCCCAGGTCTCGGCGACCATCAACACGGGCGGGGCAGCAAACGGAGTCAGCACGCCGCCGATAGAGATGTTCACGAACAGCACGCCAATCGTGGCGTATTTGAACTTCGATGGCGCGTTCTTTTGCACGAACCGTTCGCGCAGCAGCAGCGCGCACAGCGTCATCGCGGCTGGCTCGGTGATGAACGATCCAAGCAGCGGCCCGATCGACATGACGGTGAAGTAATACCCAGTCGCCGTCGGCAGCGGCAGTAGACGAGCGATACCGCTGAGAAGTGCGCCTGCCAGGTCGATGATCGGCCGGCTGGCCGCGATCACCATGATGACGAAGACGAACGCCGGCTCGGTGAAGTTGCGGCTTTCAAGGTACTGCATCGACGATGAGGTGCCGAGCTGGAACGCTATCAGCAGTAACAAGATCATGGCCCAGAAGCCGAACACGGCTTCGACTTCGCCGAGTAGATGCCACAGGCCGGAATGGTTCGGTTGCGCGCGTGCTAGATGCTCGAAATAGGGCGCCGAGAACGTGTGCACGACGGCGATGGCAAATATGGCAGCCGCCATGATTTCGACGATGCGAGGGTAAACGACGTCCATGCTGGTTCTTGCTCGATCTCGGCTGGCGGGATGTTCAGTTTTGTGAACGTGAACGGGCGGGGATGTTTCGAAAGTGCTACATCAGACCGCGCCTGTCCAACAACAAAAAGCGTCCACGATGGGCGCATATGCACTTCTCTGGCCGTCGTCGGCTCAGCTCTTCCGCTCGTGGAAGAAGTCGTAGATCGCCTGTGCCATCTGCCCCGATATTCCGGGCACCTCCTGCAGGTCCGCGACGCCGGCCCGTGACACTGCCTTGGCCGAACCGAAATACTGTAGCAGGGCGCGTTTGCGCGTTGGGCCGATGCCCGCAATCTCGTCCAGCGGATTGGCGGAAATCGCCTTTGATCGCTTGGCGCGATGCGTGCCGATCGCGAATCGGTGCGCTTCGTCGCGCAGCCGCTGCACGAAATAGAGCACCGGATCGCGCGGCTCGAGCATGAAAGGTTTGTCGCGCCCCGGGATATGGAAATGCTCGCGACCGGCATCGCGGTCCGGGCCTTTGGCGACACCGACGAGCGCGATGTCGGTGAGTGCCAGATCGCGCATCACTTGAGCTGCCACCGCAAGCTGCCCCGCGCCGCCGTCGATCAACACCAGATCAGGGCGGTCAGGAAACTCGTCCCGTTCCAGCAAGGTTTCCGGTTCGTCGGTCGTCTCGTCGTCCTCAAACAGGGCCGGTGCGAAATCCGGTTCATCGCCCGTTGCGACCTCGACGTGATCAGCGCGCAGAACACCGAACGGAATACCGTCCGCGCCGCGTTCGCCGAGCGGAGGCGGTTCCGGCGGCATGATCAGGGAGTCGGGTGGCGCGATCTCGGCGGTATCGGTTTCGGGTTCGTCGGCTGCCGCGTTGGCACCCTTGGCCAGCCGCTTGAAGCGCCGCGTCAACACTTCCAGCATCATCGCGTAGTCGTCGCCGGGTGTGAGGTCCACCGACTTGATGTTGAACTTGCGGTATTGGCCCTTCACGAAGCCGTCCGGCCCCGCCACGATCATGCCGCCGACGGCATTGGTGCCCATGATGTGGCTGTTGTCGAACACTTCGATGCGGCGCGGCGGACGGCTGAGGCCGAAGCGTTCGGCAACGCCTTCCAGCAGGATGCGCTGGGATGAGCTTTCGGCGAGCTGCCGGCCGAGCGCCTCGCGCGCGTTGCGCAGCGCGTGCTCGACGATACCGAGCTTGCTGCCGCGTTGGGGAACCCGCACCTCGATGCGCCGTTCGGCCTTGGTGGATAGCGCCTCTTCCAACAGTTCGCGCGATGGTACGTCTTCCGACAGCAGGATCAGCCGTGCGATCGGTTTGTCGTCATAGAACTGCGCGATGAAGCTTTCGAGGATTTCGGGGCATTCGAGCGATTTGTCGGCCTTCGGGAAATAGGCGCGGTTGCCCCAATTCTGGCCGCTGCGGAAGAAGAACACCTGGATGCAGGTCTGTCCGCCGTCCTGGGCGATGGCGAAAACGTCGGCTTCTTCGACGCCTTCCGGATTGATGGCCTGGTCTGCGGTGACATGCGCCAACGCCCACAGACGATTGCGATAGGTGGCGGCGCGCTCGAACTCCAGCGCGTCCGAAGCTTCCTCCATCAGCCGCTGATAATGACGCCGCACGTTCTGGCTCTCGCCGCGCAGGAAGCGCGTCGCCTCGTCAACAAGTCCGCTGTAATCCTGCGGCGCGATCTCGCCGGTGCAGGGCGCCGAGCAGCGTTTGATTTGATGCAGCAGGCACGGGCGGGTGCGCGTTTCAAACACCGCATCCGAGCAGGAGCGCAGAAGGAAGGCGCGCTGCAGCATGTTGATGGTGCGGTTGACCGCACCAGCCGAGGCGAACGGCCCGAAGTAATCGCCGCGCCGGTTGCGCGCGCCGCGATGCTTAAGGATCTGCGGCGAGGCGTGATCGCGCGCAATCAGGATGTAGGGAAACGATTTGTCATCGCGCATCAGCACGTTGAAGCGCGGGCGAAACCGTTTGATCAGGTTGGCTTCGAGCAGCAGCGCCTCGGCCTCGGTGCCGACGGTGACGAACTCCATCGCCACGGTCGCCGAGATCATGCGGGCGATGCGGTTGCTGTGGCCGAACGCGCGGGCGTAGCTCGACACGCGCGCTTTCAGACTGCGCGCCTTGCCGACGTAGATCACGTCGCCGCTGGCATCGATCATGCGATAGACGCCGGGCGAGGATGGCAATGTCTTCAGGTAGGAGGCGATGACCTCGGCACCGGTCCGGCGCGGGCTTGGCGCAGGTTCCGGCGCTACGGGTTCTGGCGCCTCCGCGGCTTTATCTTCTGGCATACGCGAACACTTAGGCTGAGCCGCCGCTGGCGTCCAGTAATGGGCGCTGCGGCCTAGGTTTCATCCCCGCCCCCCTTTGCGGGCAATCAGGCGGGCGGCGGCATCCGTGGCGGACAGGGTTCCGTCAAGCACTGCGTCGGCGAGCTGTTCGATCCGATCGGCCGGGGCTTGGCGGATTTCGGAGGCGATCAGGTCGGCGGCGGCGCGCGCGATCAGGTAGCGTGCGCGGGTGCGGCGGCGGGCTTGGCTTCCCGCTGCCATACGGCGCAGCGCGATCGTGTCGATTGCGTCCAGCAGATCGCCGACGCCGTCGCCGGTCGTCGCGATCGTCTTCAGCACCGGCACCGGCGTGCTGAGCGATGTCCGCACGGCGGCGCGGCTGAGAAGCTGCTGATGCGTGCGCTCGGCACCCTCGCGATCGGCCTTGTTGACCACCAGCACATCGGCGATTTCGAGCAGCCCGGCCTTCATGGCCTGGATGTCGTCGCCCAGTCCCGGCGCCGACACGACAACGCGCACGTCGGTCACTTCGGCAACGTCGATTTCTGACTGCCCGGTACCGACGGTTTCAAGCATCACGACGTCGAATCCGGCTGCATCCAGAACGTCGATCATGCGCACGGCGGCCGGCGTCAGTCCGCCGAGATGTCCGCGCGCCGCCAGCGAGCGCACGAACACGCCGTCATCATCCAGCGCCGAGGTCATGCGAATGCGGTCACCCAGAATGGCGCCGCCCGAGAGCGGACTGGAGGGATCGACCGCGATTACACCGACGGTACGGCCATCGGCCCGCAGCGCGCGTACCATGGCGTCGACCAGGGTGGATTTGCCGGCGCCGGGCGGTCCGGTGAAGCCGACGGTCAAAGCGCGTCCGAGATGCCGTCGCATCGCCTGCAGCAAAGCGCGCGATACCGGCGTTTGCCGTTCGACCTCGGTCAGCGCCAGGGCGATCGCGCGACGTTCACCCGCCCGCACGCGATCTGCCAATTCGCGTGCAGCGGATTGGTCAGCGTGAGCGGGTGCATCCTCTGGCTTGGCCATGCCTCGTCAATACCACACACCGGACCAGTGCTGGCGCGGCGACACCAGCGGGTGGCGCGGCACGGGAAACGCCACCGCATCCTCCTGGCGCACGACAGGCGGCAGCTTGGGTTTGCCATGCAGCTCGCGCAGACGGGCGATGCGATCAGCCGTATGCGGGTGCGACCGCAGCAGTGACGGCCCGGGAACATGGCGGCCAGGAATGGGAAACGCAAAATCCTCCCAGAAACGGCCGGTATGCCGCTCAAGCTTGCCGAGCGCCGAGATCAGGCCATCCGGATCGCCGGTCAGCATGGCGGCCTCGAGATCGGCATCGTATTCGCGGGCGCGGGACAGGCCGAGCTGAAGCAGGCTGGAAATCATCGGCGCCAGGTACAGCACGAAAATCGCCGCCCATGAGACAAGCTGCAGGCCGACCATCAAGCTTATAATGTTCAGGAACGCCAGAATGGTAGCCAGCGTCGACAGCGCCTGTGTGAACCGGCTGATGTTGTCGGCGATCGACATGACGCTGAGATCGTTGTTGCGGATATGGCTGATTTCGTGCGCCAGCACGCCCGCAAGCTCACGCAGACTGAGTGTGCGCAGCAAACCGTCAGTGACGGCAACGGCGGCAGTCTTGGAATTGCCGGTGGCGAAGGCGTTGAGTGTGTGGCTTGGCACTACGTACAAGCGGGGTTGCGTCGGCAGATCCGCGCGTTCCGACAGCAGGGCGACGACGCGGCCGAGCTGGCTCGACAGTCGCGGATCGACCTCCTGGGCGCGATACATCTTCATCACGGCTTCGGGCTGCACCTTCGGCACGGCCGTCATGAGAATGCCGACGCCCGCCGCGGCCCACAGCAGCCCCGCCCAGCCCCAGATCATGGTGGCGGAGAACGCCAGCACCAGGGAAAGGCCGATCAGCAGCAGGACCGAATGAATGGCGTTGCGCCGCTTGTGCTCGCGGCGCGCTGTTTCGTCGAGAAGATAGGTCACGGCAGGAACATTCCGGTGGCGCGGCCAGAGATCGGCTACAGCCTATCACCGCCGCTGGCCGTGGGAAGACTGCAGCCGAGATGTCCGCGACCTCCGTTACATGCGGGAGATGATCGCCGCGTCGTCCTTGGGCTGAGGTTTGACCGCCTCGGTGGCCGGTACAGCGGAGATGGCGGCCGGCACGATGTCCTCGGCACGATCGACGACCGTGAAACCAACCTCCATCTCCTGCCGGATAAAGGCATCGGTCCGCATGTGTTCCAGCAGCCGTAGGAATGGCGTCCAGAATCCGTCGATGTTGGCGACGATAATCGGTTTGTGATGCTGGCCGAGCTGCGACCAGGTGAGCTGTTCGACCAGTTCTTCCAGTGTGCCGATGCCGCCCGGCAGCGCCACGAACGCGTCCGACTTCTGGAACATCAGCATTTTGCGCTGGTGCATATCCTCGGTAACGATCAGTTCGTCGACGTCACGCAGCATCTGCTCGCGCTCCGAAAGGAACGCCGGAATGATGCCTGTTGCGCGGCCGCCCGCGTCCAGGGTGGCACGCGCCACCTCGCCCATCAGCCCGAGGCTGCCGCCGCCATAGACGAGGCCGATGCCTGATTCAGCCAGCGACCGGCCGAGTGTGCGCGCGGCTTCGGCGTACACCGGCTTGCTGCCGACGCCTGATCCACAGTAGACGCAAATACTCTTTACGCCGCTCGAAGAAGCTGGCGTGATGATCTTCTGCATAGGTAGTGCCTGATTGTTCTTGGTTTCTTTGAGATTGTTTTCGTTCAACGTCATTCCATTCCATATCGTGATTGCTTGGCCGGATGGTAAGGCCCTTGCCGGACTGAATTGCGGCAGCCGTTAACACCCATTACTGGCGGCATAAATCGGCGGGCGCGATCCAACGCCCCGGTCGCCCACAAGGTTGCGTGACGCTTTGGACGCGCAGGGTCGCTATTCCTGATGCGAGACCGTATATCTGCCCGAAACAACAGAATGGCGACACGGTTCAAGGCATGGCGGCGCAAGAGGCGGTCAGCAAGGCGGCGCGAGACCGCGGCGACCGGAATAAGTCTCATTCCAATTCCAACGCTGGGGCAGACCACTGGACGGTTCTGCGCGGCTTGCTGCCATTCGTTTGGCCGAAGGGCCGGCCGGATCTTCGGCTGCGCGTCGTGCTGGCCTTTATCGTTCTGCTGTTTGCGAAAATCGTCACCATTGCGGTGCCGATCTTCTTCAAGGAGGCAACCGATTGGCTTTCCACAAACGCGCCGCGTGATGGCAGCGCGGCGGTGGGGCAGGGACTGGCGATGGTGGCGGTTGCGCTGATCGTTGCCTATGGTTCCAGCCGCGTCATCATGATGGTGCTGAACCAGATCCGTGACGTGTTTTTCACCAAGGTTGGCCAGCACGCGGTTCGCCAGCTCAACAATCGCACGTTCCGGCATCTGCATCAGCTTTCCCTGCGGTTTCATCTCGAACGGAGGACCGGCGGCTTAAGCCGCGTCATCGAGCGGGCGACGCGCGGCATCGAGCTGATCATCCGCATGGGCATCCTGAACGTGGTGCCGACTGCGCTCGAACTGCTGCTGATCTGCGGTGTGCTGCTGTATTTCTTCAGCTGGGTTTACGTCGTGATCATCCTCGCGACGGTGATCGGCTACATGTGGTTCACGTTCGCCGCCAGCGAGTGGCGCATCGCCATCCGCCGCGAGATGAACGACAGCGACACCGACGCCAATACCAAGGCGATCGACAGCCTTCTCAACTTCGAGACGGTGAAATACTTCGGCAACGAAAAGCTGGAAGCGGCGCGCTTCGATGCCTCGATGGCGCGTTACGAATCCGCCGCTGTCCGCGCCTATTACTCGCTGGGTTTCCTGAACTCCGGCCAGGCGCTGATTTTCACCATCGGCATGACCGTCGCCATGCTGCTGACGGCGCGCGGCATCATGGCCGGCGATCATACCATCGGCGATTTCGTGCTGATCAACTCTGTGCTGATCCAGCTCTACATTCCGCTGAACTTCATGGGCATGGTCTATCGCGACATCAAGCAGGGCTTGGTCGATCT
>JAEZBU010000353.1 GCA_023426855.1 Pseudomonadota bacterium
GCTACGGAGGGTGCGTTATGGGGCGTGTGCGATTTAAGCGGTAAGCTTGGCATCCGCGGCGTATCGATCAAGTCGATATCGAGACGACCATTGGCGAGGCCATGTCTGTTTGCGCAGTGCGGGCAAGTGGTCTGCACGCCACGATCGACAAGTGCGGCGAGACCAGCCGCGTCCGTCCGAATGCCAGCATTGAATTGCATTCCGGTCGTGGGGCATTCGAGCAAAACCAAACCTGTCCGCGCGATCACTTGTATCCTCCGTCGAGCATGCTCTTGATCCAGCCGGGGTTGTAACCCGCGCGGCAGCCAGAAGTTCCCGTGCTCGCTCGCTACGCATGCCTTTACGGTCGCAAGTTGGAAAGGGACGACGCCCTGAGGATTCACGCCGTAAGGCGAAAACAATCGCGCCGCGAGATCGGACGCGATGAATGTCGGCGACGTATCCATCGACCAGCGCCCCATCAGCGTATCGATCGGCGTGCGCTTCAGGGGACTGAGCAACGCCGCTGCGATCGGTTGGCCGTCTCATTCTACGACGCCAGCCGATCAAGCCCGTTGCGCGCGCGCGATCTCGACGGGTTGCTTGATCAGGTTTGACTGCGGTGTGGTGTGGCCGTCAAATGCCCATCAGATAAAGCACGAACGTAACCCAACCCACCGCCAGCGCCGTGCTGACCGCAATCGAGGCCGAGATGGAGCCGACGGCGCGTTCGTATTTGGCCGCGAACAGGAAGGCGTTGGCACCGACCGGCATTGCGGAAATCAATACCGCCACCGATGTCCACACCGGCGGCAATGCGAAAACGAACTGCGCCAGGATGTAAACGACGATCGGCAGGGCCAGCATCTTCATCACCAGGATCAGCGACAGTGTTGGCCATTGTCCGGCGATCCGGTAGGTGGCCAGCGACATGCCGAGCGCGAACAATCCGGTCGGGATTGCCGCCTGCCCCATGAGCGCCAGAAACCGGTCCACGAGTTCGGGCACGCCCAATCCGCCGACGCGCCACAACGATCCGACCACGACGGCCATGACGATCGGGTTGCGCAGCAGGTCGTACAGCACGCCGGTCATCGCCTGAAACAGGGATGTCGTGCTCTCGCGTCGGCCGGCCCACTCGATATGAAGTGTGCCCATCACCCACAAAATCAGGGAGTCGATCGACACGAAGATGCCGATGGGGACCGCGGCTTCGGGTCCGAAGGCAGTCAGCGCCAGCGGCACGCCCAGCATCACACCATTGCCGAAGGTCGTACCCATCGAAATTGCGGCGGCGTCGCGCTGGTCGCGGCCGAGAACGTAGTGCGTCAACAGCGCAGTCACGATCCAGATGATCAGGCAGCCGCCGAAATAGGCGCCCACGAACTGCCAGGGCGATGCAAGCATGTCCTCGATGCCCATCATGGTGCGGAACAGAAAGGCGGGCATCGCGACGTAGAAGCTGAACTGAGCGATGATTTTCGCCGCTTCTACCGGCAAGTAGCGAAAGCGCTCGCACAGCCAGCCGGCCAGCATGATGCCGAAAACCGGCGTAACAATAGTCAGGATGGCCAGCATCACGGGACTTTCGGGTGGATCTCAGATGTCGGCGGGGATGCCAAAATGATGCCCAGTGGCATAGCAGAGTGCGGCCGTCCGGCAATAGCCTATGGCGGATAGCGGGATTGCCGGAATGTGCAGCGCGGATGGAGGCGCGCGGGAATGCCTCGTTAAAAGGGATTCAGCGGCGACGACGCCGTCGTGCCGCCAAACGTGGTCGGTGGATCAACAACCTGAGTGCCGATGTTCTGGACCTGAAGCACGGCCAGGCTGCGTTCGGTCAGTCCATTCGGCAGGAAGCGAACCGGACCGTCGACGCCGCTGAATCCGCTGGCGCGCGTGAGGTTTGCTGCGGTGTAGCGCGATCCTGCCGGTGCGCTCGACAACTTGATCGCGATCGAAACCGCATCGAAAGCCATGCTGCCCAGACGCGGCGGCGCGCTCCCGAATGTCTTGGCGAAGCGTTCCGAGAACTCGCGCCAGCCGCGCGGATCCGGCGCCGGGAACCAGCCATCGAGGAAGATGCCCTCGCGGCCGATGTTGGGGTAGTCCCAGCCGCCGCTGCCGATGAGTTTGACGCGGGTGTTGTCGATGCTGACGTAGGCCAGCAGCGGACCAAGGTTGGGCAGCGTTTCGGGACCGCCGGGCACGAACAGCGCATCGACCGGCTGGCGGGCGTCATCGGCATTGCGAATGGCTGTCGCAAGCCTCTGTGACGGCTCGACCATGCGATTGCTGCCGGTTTCGTAGGTCTCCATGGCGGCAATAGTGCCGCCGACACGGCTCACGGCGGCACGGAAGGCAGCTTCGGAGAGTTTGCCGTAGGAGTCGTCGGGCACGATGGCCGCGAACCGGCGATGTCCCTGACTTGCCGAATACGACACGATGCGATCGACCTCCTGCTCCGGCAGGAAGCCCAACAGATAGACGTTCTGGCCCGCGACCTGGCGATCGTTGGAGAACGCCATGATCGGCACACCGGCGGTGCGGGCGGCCGGCGCGATGGCCTGCACGGACTTGGCGAACAACGGGCCGATGATCAGTTCCGCGCCTTCCCGGATCGCCTCGTCAGCCGCCGCCTGTGCACCTTCGGGCGTGCCCTTGTCGTCTTTGACGACGAGTTGGAAGGACGGATTGTCGAGCTCGAACAGCGCCAGTTCGCCGGCCTGCTTCATGGCCTTTGCGACCGCCGCGGTGTGGCCGGTCGAGGTCAGCGGCAGCAGCATGGCGACCTTGACGGCATTACCGCTCGCGGCCGGTTTGGCCTCGTCGCTGGACGCACTGTCACCGGACGAAAGACTGCTATTGCCGGTGCCCGGAACCGCGCAGCCCGCGAGCAGCATGCCCACAAGCCATATGACGCACAGCGCCGCGGACCGAGTCCAGGCCGTCAATGACATCATATCGTCTGGTCCTCACCCGGCGGCGACGGCATCCTCATGATCCCGCGCTCGCCCGCTCGCTGTGGTCTGCAATAAGAGCCATTATTGCGCTACGCTGGTCGCC
>JAEZBU010000365.1 GCA_023426855.1 Pseudomonadota bacterium
GCACCATGGTGCCGCGCGCGTTGCGAACGAACTTGGCAGTGCGCTTGATCATGCCGTGCCGCTTACCCGCGGCCTGGGCCTTCACCTTGCCGGTAGCAGTGAACTTGAAGCGCTTTTTGGCGGCGCTTTTGGTCTTCAACTTGGGCATTTGGCTTGCTCCTTTTCTCGCTGACGGCGATCACGCCGCGAGGATCATGGCCGGCTGAGCAATCTGAGCCATCAATAGCTCTATGCGCCCATCTCCAACTGGAGAGGGGCAGCCGGACCTCAAATCCTTCCTGCAAACAACATTGAGCCGCCACGGCATGCCCCGCCGGGCGGCTCGGCCCGCTTATAATCCACAATTCAGCGGCAGCGCAATGGGGCAGCAGCGCAGCGGTCTACTTTACCGCGGCGCCAGCACCATCACCATCTGTCGGCCTTCGAGGCGCGGCTCGGACTCGACTTTGGCGTGGTCCAGCAACTCGGCCTTGACCCGCTGCAGCAGATCCATGCCCAGTTCCTGGTGCGCCATCTCGCGGCCACGGAAGCGGAGGGTAATTTTAACCTTGTCGCCCTCTTCGAAGAAGCGGCGGATGGAACGCATCTTCACGTCGTAGTCGTGATCATCGATGCTCGGGCGCATCTTGATCTCTTTGATTTCGACGATCTTCTGGTTCTTACGCGCTTCGGCCGCCTTCTTCTGCTCCTGGTATTTGAACTTGCCATAATCCAGGATTTTGCAGACCGGCGGATCGGCATCAGGCGATACTTCAACGAGGTCGAGGCCAGCAGCCGTCGCTCGCTCCATGGCATCGAAGCGGCTGACAACTCCGATATTCTGGCCGGTCTCGTCGATCAGTCGTACATCTCGGGCCCGGATCGCATCGTTGATCTTGGGGCCGGTGGACTCGCGCTCAGGCGCGCCCCTCACCATTGGTCTGCGGATGTGAAGTCTCCTTGGTCTGTTTCAATCGGTGCCCACACATTGGGCATGTCGCACAAAAAGCGGCGGTTCGCACGGCGTCCCTCCGCTTGACGTTAGACCCAGAAGATCGGGAAGATTGAGTTTCAAGTCAAGCGCCGACAATGGGACTGTTAAAAGCCAGCATCACGGCTGTGTTTGCTGGGCCATGTTTGTCCCGAGCAAAGTATCGTAGACCTTAAGCGTTGCCTGCTGCATGGCCGTTAAAGTAAACCGTTCCATCACATAGGCCCGGGCCCGCTGCCCAATGGCTGTGCGCTCGGCTTCGCTGAGGCGCAGGGCTGCGTCGAGACAGCGAGCGAGCGCTTCCGCGTCGCCCGGCGGCACGAGCCATCCAGTGATCTCTTCCGGCCCGACCTTGGGTTCTGCGCGCACTGTTTCGGGGGCGGCACCGATGTCGGTGGCGAGTATCGGGCACGACATGGCTTCGGCCTCGGCGGCAGCGCGGCCAAAGGCTTCGGCACCCGTCGATGCGACGACCGACAGGTGGGCCGCCATATAGGCTGTGGGCATGTCATCGACGTGACCGATGAGCTTGACCCGGTCCTGCAGACCGAGGCTGGTGATCTGCTGGCGCAAACCATCGGAGTATCCGGTTCGGCCCTGATCATCGCCCGCCAAGATCACGATCCAGTCGCCGAGATCCTTGCGTTCGGCCAGCAGCCCGGCGGCGGCGATAAGAACGCCCTGGCCCTTCCACTGCGTCAGCCGGCCAGCATTGAGCACCACACGCTGATCCGGCCGCACGCCCCAGGCCGCGCGCATCTGCGCGATCTTTTCAGGCGAGACTCGCTGCGGATCGAACTGATCATCGAGCCCGCGATGAATGACGCGGATGCGATCCTCCGGTGTTCCGTAGCGGTTGCGGATAAGGTCGGCCGTATAACGCGAGTTGGCGATTACAACGTCACCGCGCGCCATGACGCTATTGTAAGTTCGCTTCAGTGCGCCGCTTTCGGCATACGCGCCGTGATAGGTTGCCACGAACGGAATGCCGGTCATGCGCGCGGCCATAAGCGCGCTCCAGGCGGGTGCGCGGCTGCGGGCATGGATGAGGTCGACCTTTTCGGTGCGAATGATCCGGCGCAAGGCCAGCCCATTGCCGGTCATGACCGCCGGATTTTTGCTCGCGGCGCGCAGCTCGATCACTTCGCCGCCGACCTTGGCGACTTGCGGCAGCATACGGCCGCCGTCGCTGACCACGATAGCGCGCCCACCCGCACTAACTATGGTCTGCGCTATTTCGACGGTGGTGCGTTCTGCCCCACCGGTATCGAGGCGCGGGATGATCTGCAGTATGGTCGGGCGGCGTGGCGGCAAAGCGTGCCCCTTTGCGACAGGAAGGACTTCACTAGAATGCCCGATACAAACCCGCAATACCTGCAGGTGGGAGAAGGTACGGCCCGGCGCCGCATCGCGGTGCTGCGCGATCCCGGTGACGTGCCGGAGTTGATCTGGTTGCCGGGTTTCAAGTCGGACATGATCAGCACCAAGGCCAGTGCGCTCAGCACATGGGCGCGCACTCAAGGCTTGGCTTGTACCAGATTCGACTACAGCGGGCACGGGCAGTCACAGGGCCGCTTTCAGGAAGGCACC
The DNA here is from genome assembly GCA_023426855.1 of Pseudomonadota bacterium. Classification (GTDB taxonomy): domain Bacteria; phylum Pseudomonadota; class Alphaproteobacteria; order Rhizobiales; family Hyphomicrobiaceae; genus ZC4RG25. Next base: position 2,561 of record JAEZBU010000365.1, read on the forward strand.
ATCAGCCGTTGGCTGGAGGAGGTGCAAGCCGTTTTCACGACGATCACGCGTGGTCCGGTGATTGTCATCGGGTCCAGCATGGGTGGCTATCTGGCGCTGTTGCTGTTGCGTCGCCTGATGGCGGAGATGCCCGAGGAAGCCAGCCGCATCAAGGCGCTGGTCTTGATCGCGCCCGCCTGGGATATGACCGAAGCACTGATGTGGTCGCGATTTCCGGCCGATGCGAAACGCGCGATCATCGAGGACGGTGTCTGGTTGCGGCCATCCATCTATGGCGATCCTTATCCGATTACGCGCGATCTGATCGAGGACGGCCGCCAGCACCTGTTCGATCGCAAGCCGTGGGATCCGGGCCGTCCGGTGCATATTCTGCACGGTCATCAGGATCCCGATGTGCCCTGGCAGCACACGCTCGATCTCGACAGCTATCTGCTCGGCGGCTGGACGCGCATCACCGCTGTTCCGGATGGCGATCACCGGCTGTCGCGGCCGGAGGATCTCGATCTGATGTTCGGTGTGATTGGCGAGATTATATCCAGCCAATCACCCGAAGGCGCATGAGTGTCCAAGTCTCAATCGAGGGCGGCGCTGTGATGCGTCGCCAAGCCTGACTGGACTGCGGATTCCAGGGCCATCGGTCCTGCCTGCGAAGCGACGGCTTCCGGAACGATCCACATCATGTAGTCGTCAGCGAACACAGCCTGGCGGCAGGATAATTGGCCCTGAATGACGCGGCAGGTCGGGTCGGCTTCGATCATTTGTGCCTCGCGCCGATCATGGCGCAGCACGCGCAGATCGATCGGCTGTATTTCGGCAGATGTTCGACCGAGGTCGACGCCGCGGAACACGCAGGTCAGCGAGTCATTGCAGACCCCGGCGCGAGAACCGAGTGCCACGCTTGGGCCGAACGCACGGCCGCGCGGCAATTCCTGTGCGGACGCGGATGCTCCACGGCTGACATAGCACGATCCGTTGACGCAGATGATCGGATCGGCGGATTTATCGAAGCGTCGGATGCCGCGACGTCCGGGCTCCATGACCAGCAATACCGTGACGCGCGTGCTTGGCGCGGGGCGGGGTGCGTAGATTGGCCGGCTATCCGGCCGAAGATCGTTGGCGTGGGGACCACCGAGGCCATGCGGCGGCGCGAATGGCGTTTCTGGGTCCAGGCGCGCTTCACGCGTCCGCCGGATGCGATCGGACAAGCGGCGTGCTTCTTCTTCGCGCGCAGCTTCAAGGCGAGCGATATTGTCCTGTTCTGCGCGCTGCCGCGCGGCCTCGCGTTCGGCGGCTTCGCGACGCGCTATCGCGAGCTGCCGTTGCTCACGCTCGGCGGCAAGCGCGGCTACCGCGCGCGCTTCGGCGGCACGACGGGCTTCTTCTTCCGCTAACTGACGCTCTATCGCGAGGCGGCGTTCTTCCCGTGCGCGGCGCGATTCCTCCGCGATCCGGGCCACCCGTTCTTCTTCTGCCCGGCGGCGTGCGTCGTCTTCGGCGCGGGCGCGCTCGGCAACGGCTACCCGCTCTGCCTCGACGCGGCGACGCATCTCCTCGGCTTCAGCGATGCGTTTGGTTTCCGCGGCCCTGCGTTCCTCTTCCTCAGCAATCCGTTTGGCTTCGGCGAGACGTGCGGCTTCGCGTTCGACCGCCTTCCGGCGTTCGGTTTCCGCAGCCAACGTGGCAGCGCGCATGCGTTCCGCTTCGGCTTCAGCTTCCGCCCGTTCGATCTCACGCAGGCGATGTTCCTGGGCCAACCGGCGTTCCTCGGCTTCCGCGCGGGCGCGGGCCAACATGTCTTCTTCGTCCGCCTTGCGACGCGCCTTTTCCAGGCGAGCGGCTTCTGCCTTCTGCTCCGCGATACGCTTGGTTTCGGCGCGCTTGCGCTGCGCTTCTGCCGCCTTGGCTCTAGCTGCTTTCGCCCGTGCCTTGGCGGCATCCGGAGCCGGTTGCGCGACAGCTTTCGTTGGCGGAGATGATTTCGGCGCTGCCTTCGGTTCGGGTTGCGTCGCGGACTTGTCGGGAACGGGCGCGATGATGACTGGCGTTACCGGCGGTGGAGCGGAGCTCTCGGCGAGAACCTTCTGTTCGGTGATGGGCTCGGACGTGGCATCCGCAGCAAACTTCTCTGCGATGGCGTGAGCCGCTTCATCGCCGGCCTCGACGCTACAGCCTGGAACAAGCATCGAAACTGCGAGCGCAACGGCGAGGGAAGACACCCGGCAACGGTCCAGGGTGAGGCGCATGGGATCACGCTCCGCGACAGGGATGACAGCACGCCGGGCGCTCATTTGCAGAGGTGCAACCGATGCTCCGACGTCTGCACGCACCATGCATTGTGAGTGCGGCGACAAAACGGAGGTCGTCTGAATGTTTGGTGAATGAAAGGTTAACGCCGCTTATCGCGACGCGATCTGGCGAAGCCCTTCGCGGTAGGTCGGGAACGCCAGCGTGATGCCGAGATCGTCCTTCATGCGCGTATTGCGCACGCGTTTGCTCTCGGAATAGAAGCTTCCCGCCATCGGACCGAGGCCGGCCGTTTCAAAGGGTTCATCGGGCGGCACCGGTGCACCCAGCAATTCGGCAGCTTGCTGAACGACATCCTGATTGGGCGCAGGCTCGTCATCGGTGAGATTGTAGATGGTGTGATGCCCCGCCTTGTTCATAGCAGCATTCAGCGCGGTGGCGATGTCGAACACATGGATTCGGTTGAACACCTGACCCGGCTTGACGATGCGCCGCGCCTTCCCGGCACGGACGTTATCGATCGCGCTGCGGCCAGGTCCATAGATGCCCGGCAGCCGGAAAACCTGCACACGCTTGCCGGTTTCCGCACCGAAACTGAGCCAAGCGTTCTCGGCTTCGAGACGCTGAATGCTGCGCGGCGATTGTGGACGCGGTGGCGTTGCCTCGTCGATCCACGCGCCCTGCCAATCGCCATAGACGCCGATGGTGGACAGATAGCCAATCCATGACAGGTCCGATGCCCGCGCCAGATCGGCGCGATGAAGACGCAGCGCAGGATCGCCGGCCTGATCCGGCGGGATCGATGTCAGGACATGAGTAGCACTTTGCAACACTTCGCCGACTTCGACTGAGGCCGTCACACCGTCGAAGACTAGTCCGCGTGCCTTGCTGCCAAGTGCGTTGATGCGCTGTGCGCCGTCCGCGGTGGTCGATGTTCCGGTGACCTGCCAGCCTTGGTCGAGCAGCCGCGCACTGAGCACGCGGGCGCTGTAGCCGAGCCCGAAACAGAACAGATGCGTCACGCCGCTTTCTCCCTGCGCCATTCGGCGCGCACGGCATCGTCGTCTTCGCCGGCGATGAAGCGCGCCTTGAGCGTTTCGAAGGTCGGTTTGTCACACAGCCGCCACGCGGCCCAGGCGGCCATGGCGCGGACCAGCGGCGAGGCATCGGCGGCGAGCCGTTCGACGTGCGGCAGCAGCGTCGTGTCACCCGAGTTGCCGACTGCAATCAGCACATTGCGCATGAACCGGTCACGGCCTGTGCGCTTGATTGGCGTCCCGGCAAACCTGATGCGGAACGCAGCATCGTCAAGCTGAAGCAGATCCGCGAGCGGCGGATCGGTGGTGTTCTCTCCGCGCCGGAAACGCATTTCGTGCGAGGCTTCGGCGAACTTGTTCCACGGACAGGCGGCGAGGCAATCGTCGCAGCCGAACACGCGGTTGGCCATCGGCTGGCGGAAGGCGACGTCGATGTGCCCGGCATGCTCGATGGTCAGGTAGGCAATGCAGCGGCGGGCATCGAGCTGATACGGCGCCGGAAACGCCGCGGTCGGGCAGGAGTCGAGGCAGCGCCGGCACGATCCGCAATGATCGACCTCTGGGGCATCCTGCGCGATCTCGGCGGTGGTCAGGATGGCGCCGAGGAACAACCAGGAGCCATGTTCGCGCGACACCAGATTGGTGTGTTTGCCCTGCCAGCCGAGGCCGGCGGCCTGCGCCAGCGGCTTTTCCATCAGCGGCGCGGTATCGACGAAGACTTTCACGTCTTCGCCGCTGATGTGCGCGAACGTGGCGGCGATCGATTTCAGGCGGCCTTTGACGACATCATGATAATCGCGGCCCTGGGCGTAGCATGAGATGCCGCCATGCGTCGGATGCGCCAGCACCGCCAGCGGATCATGGTCCGGTGCGTAGCTGTAACCCAGCATGATGATCGAGCGGACGTCGGGCCACAGGACCTTTGGATCAGCGCGCCGGTCGGCATTGCGTTCAAGCCACGCCATATCGCCGTGACGGCCTTCCGCAAGGAAGGATTGAAACCGCTCGCCGGCTGGGCCGATCATCTCTGGCGTGGTCACGCGGATGGCCGAGAAGCCGGCTTCGCGCGCGGCCGCGATCAGGCGCTCCTTGAGGTCGCCCCTGAAGGCTGGCTGACGCTGTGTGGTGTTAGAAATCAAGGTCATCGTAATGGGATGGCGGTGTCAGTCCAGGAACGCGCGCCGCCAGGATGGTTCGGAACGAGGGGCGCGATTTCATACGGACATACCACCCTTTGGCACTCGCATACTCTTCCCAGGGCACTTCGCCGAAATAGTCGACGCAGGAAAGCTGCGCTGCTGCGGCGATATCGGCGAAGCTCATCTCGTCTCCGGCGAGCCAGCGTCGATGGTCGGCCAAGTGACCGATGTAGCTCATATGATAGCGCAAGTTCGTGCGCACCGCGCGTAGCACTTCCGGGTCCGGGCTGCGCGGCGGCGTCCGGGCGAGGCGGGCAAACAGCTTTTCGTGCTGCAGGTCGCGCAGCACGTCCCGGTCGAACTTGCCGTGGAACCAGTCGACCAGCCGCCTGACCTCGGCGCGCTGCACGGCGTTGCCGGGAAACAGCGGCACACTCTGGCCGTCGAGCGGATGCTGATGGACCTCGTCGGCCAGGTACTCCGAAATGGCATAGGCGCCGCAAAGCATCTGGCCGCCATCCAATTCAAGTACAGGCAACTCGCCCGCGGGATTGAGTGCCAGGAACTCGGTCCGCCACTCCCACGGCTTTTCTTCGTTCAGCTCGACGTCGATCGCGAGCTCGGCCAGCGCGATCAGCACCGATCTGGAGAACGGACAGAGCCGATAATGGATCAGTGTTTGCATGGCGTTAAGCCGTATCTGCGTTCCTGATGGGTGGCACCGATACATGCGTCGGCGAGGCCGTGTGTCGCTTGGGCTGACGTTCTCATGCCATGAATCTGTTACACGTGCCGGGTCTAAGCTGCCGGAACGTGCCGGGATAATGGACGAGAGCCGGGGGGCACGCGTCCGAAGACGCCGACGGGGTAATGTATATGCCGATTTGGCAGGTTTTGCTGCTGGGACTGATCGAAGGGCTGACGGAATTCATTCCAGTATCCTCCACCGGGCACCTTCTGCTCGTTGGTCATTTCCTGGGCTTTGAATCGCCGGGCAAGACTTTTGAAGTCCTGATTCAGCTTGGCGCGATTCTGGCCATCCTGACTGTCTATGCAACGAAGCTGTTTCAGCTTGCGACGAGCTTGTCGACTAACCCACAGTCGCGGCGATTTCTGGTCGGGATTCTGCTTGCGTTCCTGCCTGCGGTGGTAATCGGCGTTTCTCTCCACAGCTTCATCAAGACGGTGCTGTTCGAATCCCCGGTTTTGATCTGCGCGTCGCTGATCCTGGGCGGCATCGTATTGCTGTATGTTGACCGGCTGGCGCTGACGCCGCGCTATACGGATGTTGCGGACTACCCGCCATCGCTGGCGTTCAAGATTGGCCTTTGCCAATGCCTCGCCATGGTTCCTGGTGTTTCGCGGTCTGGTGCGACGATCGTCGGCGCGCTGCTGCTGGGAACTGACAAGCGTTCAGCGGCTGAGTTCTCGTTTTTCCTGGCCATGCCGACGATGGCCGGCGCTTTCAGCTACGATCTGTACAAGAACTGGTCGATCCTGCAGCCCAACGACGTGACCGGTATCGTGATCGGTTTCGTGGCTGCGTTCGTTGCTGCCGTTCTCGTCGTCCGCCACCTCCTCGACTTCATCAGTCGTCACGGCTTTGCGCTGTTCGGGTGGTGGCGTATCGCTGTCGGCGTTTTGGGACTTGCCGGTTTGGCTGTTTTTGGCTGAACGACGTCAAGTCCCTTGGATCACGCGGCCTTTGATCAGGCCGCGTGAGAGGTCGCCGGTTCCGTCAGAACAGCATACAGGGCCGCCGAGTCGGTTGCGGCGCGTAGACGCGCGATGGCGTTCGGCTCGCGCAGCAGACGCGAAATCCGAGCCAGCGCCTTGAGATGATCGCCGCTGGCGTGTTCAGGGGCCAGGAGCAGAAAGATCAGATCGACAGGCTCGTTATCGAGCGAATCGAACTCGATCGGCTCATCCAGGCGCGCGAACACGCAGACGATCTGCTTGAGCGATCGTGCCTTGACGTGCGGTATGGCGATGCCACGGCCGAGCCCGGTCGAGCCGAGCCGTTCACGCTGAAGCAGCGCGTCGAACAGTTCGCGCTGCTGAAGGCCGGTGAGCTCCGCGGCGCGCTGGCTGAGTTCCTGCAGCGCCTGCTTCTTGCTCTTGGCCTTCAGGGAGGAGATGACACCGTCGTGTGTCAGGAGATCCCCAAGATCCATGATAGTCACATTCCCTCCGGTCGCAGGCTCAAACCAAATAGCGCCGCTGCGTCGAACTTTGAGACGGCGGTCTTGTCTGATGCAGATGCGCAAAAACCGCCGGCCCTCGCTTTCTCGAGCTGCCTGGCGCTTGAACTTGTCCCCGAGCTTTTCATGGGTGGGACATCGAAGGGCGACGCGGGCGCCTTCATTTGCACACTGCGAAACACCAGAACGTATGCGTCGTCAAGCGTTGCTTGATCGCAGCTAGTCATTTGGGATGGCAGTTCGGATAAGCAATGGTCCGAGTCAACGCATTCGGTCGCGAAATTCAGGCCTGCGATTTGCGCAGGGCAACCATACGCGGTCGAATACGGGTGCTTTTCAGGCTTCATGGCCTCCCCAACGCGGCACTGACAGGAAATGTCTCTATTGAGCATAACTCGGGCAATCGACACGCGAATTAACTTCTGTGGCCCGCTAGCGATGATTCGCGCTTGTTTTGGCATCTCAGCATGTCCGAGAACGTACGCTCGCACAGATTGAGACGCGGCCTCTCCCCTGGCCATGCTCTAGACCAACCCAAGAACGCCGGTGCCCTCGCAGTCGTTCAAGGCGGGTCAATTCGTCGCAAACATCGATCAATCCACCGTAATCGCAGATGCTGCGGATGTCAACGAAATCGCGGCGCAAATGACGTGTTCGTGCGAACGAAAAACAGGCCGAAAATGTAGAAAAATTAGGCGTTTGGCCTCAGGCTACGCTGGTTGCGTCGCGATCGAAAAGGCGCTTTTCCCGGCGCCGTTGTACAGATGACGGAATACGCATCGCTTCGCGGTACTTTGCGACGGTGCGGCGCGCGATATCGATGCCGTCGCTCTTCAGCTTATCGACGATCATGTCGTCGGAAAGGACCATCTTGCTGGTCTCGCCGTCGATCATCTGGCGAATGCGGTGACGCACCGCTTCGGATGAATGCGCCTCGCCATCGCTGGCCGAGGCGATGGCCGACGTGAAGAAGTACTTCAGCTCAAAGATGCCCCGCGGCGTCGCCATGTACTTGTTCGAGCTCACGCGGCTGATCGTCGATTCGTGCATCTTGATCGCTTCGGCCACGGTTTTGAGGTTCAGCGGCCGCAGGTGCTGCACGCCGTGGGTGAAGAAGCCGTCTTGCTGCCGGACGATCTCCTCAGCGACGCGCAGGATGGTGCGGGCCCGCTGATCGAGGCTTTTGACCAGCCAATTCGCGGTTTGCAGGCAGTTCAAGAGATAGGTCTTGTCGTCGCCCGACGGCTTGGACTTCGCGACCCGCGTATAGTAGGTGCGGTTCACCAGCACGCGCGGCAGCGTCTCGGCGTTCAATTCGATATGCCAGCCGCCGTCACCTGCAGGACGCACGAGGACATCGGGAACCACGGGCTGAACCTGCACGGAACCGAACAAAAGGCCCGGCTTGGGATTGAGCCGCTTGATCTCGGCGATCATGTCGGCAAGCTCGTCCATGTCGATGCCGATCGCCTTGCGCAGGGCCGGCAGGTTGCGCGCCGCGAGAAGATCGAGATTGTCGAGCAGGGCCGCGATCTGCGGATCGTAGCGGTTCTGATCCTTGAGCTGGAGTGCGAGGCATTCGGCCAGGGAACGCGCGAAGACGCCCGGTGGATCGAATGTCTGAACGCGTGCCAGCACGTTCTCGATATGTGCGGTCGAGGTGCCGAGCCGGTCTGCGATTCCCTGCAGGTCGGCGGGCAGATAGCCGGCCTCGTCCACGGCATCGATCAGGAATTGCCCGATCATCCTGTCGGCAGGGTCCGTACAACCTAGATTGAGCTGTGCCGTCAGGTGATCCTTGAGTGTCTCGTCCGAGGTGAGGAGCGACTCAAGGTCTGAGTCATCGTCGAACCCGGAATGATTGCGCTGGCGCAGTGATGCCCAGCCGCTGTCCGCCATGTCGGGGCCGAGTTCGGTGGCGGGCGTATCGGGGAAGACGTCGGTGACGTCGCTGTCGAGATTGGCCGCTGCCTCTGTTCCAGGCGCGGCGAGGTTCAGCCAGTCGTCATCACCATCCGAACCGCCGCTATTGGTATCAGGCTCGGTGGCCGGTGCCGCGACGTCCGGTTCGTAGGAATCGGCGTCGTCGCGCTCCAGCAGCGGGTTGCGCTCCAACTCGGCGTCGATGAAGGCGTTGAGTTCCAGATTGGAGAATTGCAGCAAGCGAATAGCCTGCTGGAGCTGGGGAGTCATCACCAGCTGTTGGTTCTGCCTGAACTCTAGCCTGGCGGAGATCGCCATTGCCCCTACACCCCGACTGTCACACCTCGAGGGACAGTTCTTGCCGAATTATCACTTAAAGCTGCTTAACTGAACATGTCCCCAAGGTAGACCCGTCGAACGTCTTCGTTCTGTATGATTTCCTCCGGGTTACCCTGCGTCAGAACCTGACCATCATAAATGATGTAGGCGCGATCAATCAGGCTCAGCGTCTCCCGCACGTTGTGGTCGGTGATGAGAACGCCGATCCCGCGCTGGGTCAAGTGGCGGACAAGCTCCTGGATATCGCCGACGGCGATCGGGTCGATGCCCGCAAAAGGCTCGTCGAGCAGCATATAGGATGGGCCGCTGGCCAGTGCGCGGGCGATTTCACAGCGCCGCCGCTCACCGCCCGACAGCGCGATCGAGGGCGATTTGCGCAACCGGGTGATCTTGAACTCCTCCAGCAGGCTGTCGAGCTTCTCCTTGCGCTTGCGGCGATTGGGCTCGACCAGTTCGAGCACCGCCATGATGTTCTGCTCGACGGTCAGGCCCCGGAAAATCGAGGCTTCCTGGGGCAAATAGCCGATGCCGAGGCGGGCGCGGCGGTACATCGGCAGCTTTGTTGCGTCGCGGCCATCGATGTAGATGGCGCCAGCGTCGGCTGGAACCAGGCCGGTAATCATATAAAACACGGTCGTTTTGCCGGCGCCGTTCGGCCCGAGCAACCCGACGGATTCCCCGCGGCCTACTGCAAGGCTGACACCCTTGACAACCTTGCGCTTGCGATAGGCCTTTTCAACCTGATGGACGGTTAGCCAGCCTTCATCAGCGTAAGGTTGTTGATCGTCTCCGCTATCGGTTTCCGGATAATCGGCGCCGTTGCCGTGCTGCGTGGGCGCGCTCGCGTCCGACGCGTCGTCGTCCTCTGCTGTGCGGCGACGGCGGAAGGGGAAGAGTCTCACTGTCCGATCCTGAAATGAGGCCAGTCGAAGCTAAACATTATGACACATTATTGCGCGCCGGACGGCGTGGTCGTCGAATTCCAGCTCGACGAGCCTGTCCCGGTCGTTTCGCGCCGGTTCTTGATCGCTTCCTGGACCTGCTGGCCTGCCGGTGTCTCTGCGCCCTTTGCCAGGCCGCGCTTCGCCATGTCCTTGGCGTCCTTGGGGTAGAACACCGCGCACATGCGGCCGCCGCAGTTGCCAACGCCGGAGGTGGTTGGCAGGCCGGCCTTGCCGCCGTCGGCGGGTTCGCGCGCGGCAGCCGTCGGCACGCCTTCCATGCGGCTCTGGCCGCTGACCATGTCGATGATGAGCTTGGGACCGCGCACGACGTTGCGGCCCTGGCTGAGCACGACATCGCCGCCGAGCGTGACCGTATTCGACTTCATGTCGAAATCCGCCCAGTCACCAACCGCACTTTGATCGTCCTTTGAGGTGACGACGACTTTCTTGCGCGCCTGGACGCGCTGCAGTTGGGCGGGCGCTTTGGACGCGCCTTCCGCGAATGGCTGCTGCATGAGATTGACGCCGGCTTGGCCGGAGTAGGTGGCGATCAGCTCAACGGTTCGGATGGTGAAGTCGCCCTGTGCAGCTTGCACGTCGCCACGGAACGTTGCGGTGCGTGTGTTGTCATCGACGTCGAGGGTGTCGGCATCGATCTCAATCGGCGCATTCGGATCGGTACGGAACTGCGTCAGGCTGCTGTCGCTTTTTGCCGCCGGTTCAGTTCGGCGACCGCGCGTTTCAGGTTGCTGGAAGCGCGCCGCGATGCGTCCCGTGGGCAATCCGCCCTCGGCCGGTGCCGAAAGCTGCATGGTGCCGAGTTTGCGATCGACCAGCAGGCGCCGGCCCTTCAGCATATTCTTGCCCTGGGTGATGGTGACGGCGGTCCCGGTCAGCATGGCCGAGTCGGTCTTGAAGTCGAGGCTGGCCTGATCACCGACGGCCTGCCGGTCCTCGCCTGATGTGAAGTTGACCGCGCCCGCCAGAATAGCCGTTTCGTTGACGGGGTCGAACTCGGCGATATGGCTGGTGGCCCGGTCGCTGCCTTTTGTCAGCACGACGTTATCGCGCGCGATCAGGCGGTTGAGCCTGCCGCTGGCATTGGCGGTGGAACCGGCATCCGCCGATGCGGTGCCCATGGTCGAACCGCTGTAGTAGACTTCGAGCTGCCGTGTGGTCAGCACAGAGCCGTCCTGCTCCGCGCGCACGTTGTCGGAGAAAATCGCGACTTTCTTCTCGTCATCGACCTTCAGCGCAGGGGCGGAAACGTCGACTGGCGCATCGCTGTTGGCGCCGAGAAGCTGGGATGACGCGCGCTGCGCGTCGGGCGTGGTGCCTTGCTTGTCTGATGGCCGTTCCGCAGGCTTCAGGCGTGCGGTGACGCCATTGTCGAACAGCAGCTCGCGCGTCTTCTGCATCAGCACCATGCTGTTGCCGCGCAACTCGCCGGTCGGCATGCCGACGGTGACCGGCTCATCCGAGATGATGCGGCCTTCCTTCATGAACACCTTGGCGCTGGTCAGGCGCACGTTCATGCCGTCGCTGGAGTCGATAGCGATGGATTTGAACAGCTCCAGCTCGTTGGCCTTTGGATCGAACATGCCGAGCGGCGCCGTGACCTTGGTGGTGGTCTTGTTCGCCTGGACGATGCTGCCTTCGATGTCGTTGAGTTTCACCGGCGAATTCGGCTTCGGATCCTGCTCAGCGGTACGTGCGGAAACGACGAACCGGCCACCATCCTGGTTGAACCCCTCATAGCGCGGATTGTGCATCGTCAGCACATCCGTTGCCAGAGTTACTGGGCCAAGCGTCAGCGTGCCTTCGCCGATCTTGATCGAATGCTGCATGAACAGCCCATACGAGCCGAGCGTCAGCACTGTTGCGACGGGCAGCAGGACTTTGAGCGCACGCACCACAAGGCTGTGCCGGCGCGCCTGGGCGAACGCAATATCCCGGTGAGACCTCGCGTTCGAGGCCGCAGGCGCCGGTTCAGCCGACATCTGCCGGCCCCGGGTATCGGAGGCTAGGGCCATTGCGCGCGCTCTGCGACCATCAATCCGTGAGTCGGGAAAGATTGACGGCAAAATAGGGAAACAATGGGACTGGCTTCAAGGCGGTGACGGTCAGTGTTCAACGGTTTTGCCGTTATACCGATGGCCGTTGCGCTCTGGCCGATAATGCTCAATGTGCAAAAATGTCCATGTCGTCGAAGCCGGCGAGATCGAGGGCCGCACGTGTCGGCAGATAGCGGAAGCTGGCCTCGGCAAATTCGCGGCGACCACTGCGCTCAAGCATCTCGTCGAGCCGCGCCTTGATCGCGTGCAGGTGAAGCACGTCGGAGGCGGCATAGTGGAGCTGCTGTTGCGACAGCTCGGCCGCGCCCCAGTCGGAGCTTTGCTGCTGCTTCGACAGCTCGACGCCGGTCAGTTCGCTGGCCAGATCCTTCAGGCCATGCCGATCCGTGTAGGTGCGCACCAGCTTCGAGGCGATCTTGGTGCAATAGATCGGGCTGACGTCGACACCGAGATAGGCTTTCAACACGGCGACATCGAAGCGCGCGAAATGGAAGATCTTGGTGATGCTGGGGTTCGTCAGCATCGCCTTGAGGCGCGGTGCATCGTAGCCGTCGGCGGAGAGCTGCACCAGATGAGCCGTGTTGTCGCCGGCCGAGAGCTGAACCAGACACAGCCGGTCGCGGTGCGGTTTCAGGCCGAGCGTTTCAGTATCGATGGCGACAGAGCCTTTGAACGTCACGCCTTCGGGAAGATCGCCTTTGTGCAGCTCGATGCGTGGGTTGGCCATGTCGGTTCTTTGCGTGTTGGAGCGGGTGCGCGGGGCACCGCTTTCAGATCAATAAAATCAATGCGTTATGCTCAATTTTAAGCAAATTGTGTATCAGCTAGGCGGCCCCCTGGCAAGCGAATGACCGCGCGCGTGGACGATGCCTGTGCAGGGCTGGTCTCAGTCACGCTGCTGCTTGCGGCGCAGGTCCGCCCAATAGGCCAGACGCTTGCGCAAGTCGCGCTCGAAGCCGCGCTCCGGCGGATCATAGAACTGCTGCCGGCCCATGCTTTCCGGAAAGTAATCCTGGCCGGAAAAACCTTCCTCGGTGTCGTGGTCGTAGGCGTAGCCCGCGCCGTAGCCTTCGTCAGACATCAGCCGCGTCGGCGCGTTGAGAATGTGCTTTGGCGGGCTGACGCTGCCGCTTTCCTTGGCGGCGCGCATGGCCGCTTTATAAGCCACATAGACACCGTTCGATTTCGGCGCGGTCGCCAGATAGATCGTCGCCTGTGCCAGCGCCAATTCGCCCTCGGGACTGCCGAGGAAGTCGTAGACGTCCTTCGCCGCTAGCGCCTGCACGACGGCCTGCGGGTCGGCGAGGCCGATATCCTCCACCGCCATGCGGACGAGCCGGCGGGCCAGGAACAGGCGATCCTCGCCGCCATCCAGCATGCGCGCGAGCCAGTACAGCGCCGCGTCGGGATCGGAGCCGCGCACGGATTTATGCAGCGCGCTGATGAGATTGTAGTGCCCGTCGCGTGACTTGTCGTAGAGCGGCGCGCGACGCTGGACGAGCGTGGTCAGCGCGTCGCGCGTCAGTGGGCGGGCGCCGGTCGGCACTGCGGCGAACACTTCCTCAGCCAGATTGAGCACGGAACGTCCGTCGCCATCAGCCATCGCCAGCAATGCGGATCGCGCGTCGTCGTCGAGCGGCAGCGCGCGACCTTCCTCCGTCTCGGCGCGCTGGATGAGACCCGATAGCGCTTCTTCACCGAGCCGGTGAAACACCAGCACGGCCGCGCGCGACAGCACAGCGGCGTTGAGCTCGAACGAGGGGTTCTCCGTCGTCGCGCCGACCAGCGTGATGGTGCCGTCCTCCATGTAGGGGAGGAAGCTGTCCTGCTGCGAACGGTTGAAGCGATGGATCTCGTCGATGAACAGCAGCGTGCCTTTGCCGGTCTGGCGCAGCGTCTTGGCGCGATCGAAGGCTTTGCGCAGATCCTGCACGCCGGAGAAAATCGCCGAAAGCTGCTGGAATTCCAGGTCGGTTTCGTGTGCCAGCAGGCGGGCGACCGTGGTCTTGCCGCATCCGGGCGGACCCCACAGGATCATGCTTTGTAGCCGGCCGGATTTGACCATCCGCGTCAGCGTGCCTTCCGGGCCGACGAGGTGATCCTGACCGACGACCTCGCCGAGCGTCTGTGGGCGCAGTCGGTCGGCCAGCGGCCGCGGCGCGCGTTTCTCTAATCCGGCAGCTTGAAACAGGTTGTCCATCGCAAGGCCGATTGTCCTATCCGGCGAAGGCTGGTGTGTCGAGAGCATCGCTGAGCGGCGAGACTTCGTCCATGTGTCTCGCCGCTGCAGCCGTTATGCGTGGCTGCGCTCGACCGGCCGCGCTGAAACGGTTTCGAGCTTGCCGTTACGCAGGTAGGTGATCTCAATCTCGCGCCCGATGCGGTCGGCGCTGAGCAGGCGAATGAGATCGTCGGTTCCGGTCACCGGCGCGCCGTCGAGCGACAGCAGCACGTCGCCGACCTGTAATCCGGCAACGGCCGCCGGGCCGCCGGCTACCATCTCACCGACGCGCACCGCGCGCGGTCCGGCCTGCGCGGCCAACGCGACGCGGCGCGACAACGGCACCGTTTGGCCCGCGATGCCGATGTAGGCGCGGCGCACGCGGCCATGCGCGATGAACTCGCTGACCACGAACACGGCGGTGTTGCTGGCGACCGCGAAGCAGATGCCTTGCGCGCCGTTGATCATCGCGGTGTTGATGCCGACCACCTCGCCGTTGGCCGAGACCAGCGGCCCGCCCGAGTTGCCCGGATTGAGTGCGGCGTCGGTCTGGATCACGTCGTCGATCAGCCGTCCGCTGTGGCCGCGCAGCGAGCGGCCCAACGCTGAAACGACGCCGGCCGTCACCGTCGATTCAAAGCCCAGCGGATTGCCGATGGCGACGACCAGATGCCCGCGCCGCAGCGTTTTGGAATCACCGAGCTTGGCGGCGGGCGTGCCGGCCGGAACCTCGGCGCGCAGCAGCGCCAGGTCGGTGTCCGGGTCGTCGCCCAGCACGCGGGCTTCCGCGTCGCCGCCTTCGGCAAACGCCAGCCGCACGCGCTTTGCGCCGGCAACGACGTGGCTGTTGGTCAGCACGAGGCCGTCATTGGCGATGACGACGCCGGAACCGACGCCGCCGTGACGCCGGCCATCAGCGATGGTCTCAACGCGCACGACGGCCGGGCCGACGCGATCCACTACGGTGGAAACGGCGCGGGAATAGGCGTCGAGCGGCGCTTCGTCCCTCGGATGGTGGATTGGGTCGGTCTCGAAGTCTCGGCGTAATGCCTGGTCCATGAAAGCACCCCTTTCTCGAAGCGGGAGCCGTCGGCCGCACCTGATGGTCACGGCCGCGTGATGCGGTCAGCCGCATAGTCTTTGCGATGAACGAGACGATGTGGGACGTGGCGCGAACAGTCTCAAGCCCGCCCGGTCGTCGCGCAGACCTGCTATATCGGGTGCGCAGCCTGCGCCGGCAAGTTGGGGGTGCGGTGGTTGAGGCAGGGCATGTTCGTGCGAACTTGGGCCGCTTCTTAGAGAGCAGCTCTAATCCTGCACCGGGCAGTCTTCGGGCTAGTTCGCAGATGGTAGCCAGGGGCGGGCCATTTACAGATCTGGCGAAACGAGACTGAAGCCGCTGACCGGACCACAGCTTTGGAGCGCGTGCCACACGTGCCCGACGTGTTGAAGACCATGCCCGTTGAGGTCAACTTAGATCAGTGAGCGTTTTGACTTATGTGATGATATGATCAGCCAACGAATGATTCGGGCTTGGGCCAATGAAACCGCATGGAGCTAACAGCCAAACGAAGATCACAATGCCGGTAATTCGCCATCCTCGCACGGGCAAATTGCTAAAATTTACGAAAACTGAAGCTCGGCTTTATCGAAGCGATAAACGTGGCTTCTACGAATATCTACGAAAGAAGCTTGGGCTTCCCAGGCCATCGTCCCAGCCAAGCGCCGTAGGTCGCATATTCTATTGGGACAACCACGAGCCGCACAGAAGACTACGTGTGTTCGAATGTTGATTCCGTTGGGATTAAATAGCGCTTTCCTAAGGCGCTGGAACCTAAGACGCTTTGCTTGGAAGGCAGAGGGCCGAAGCAAGGTCGATATTGGCTAGCTTCGCACTCACGGCTCCTTGCTCCCGAAGCAATTGGTCAGGAGTTGCTCCTCGACGCCCCGCGCTACTTCTTCTCCCCGCCCTGATAGCGCTGCGTCCATTCGGCGATGATGCGGTCGCGGGTTTCTGAGGCCCAGTCGAGATCGTTCGGGATCATCGAGGCTGCGACGCCTTCCGGATAGTGCGGGATCGGCTGGCCGACGCCCTCGATGGCCACCTGCGGTATCGATTTCGCGTACATCTCGTTGGCTTTGCGGCTGGCCGCAAAATCCATCAACCGCTGAGCCGCTGCGAGGTTCTTGGTGCCCTTCAGGATCGCGGCGGTGTCCATGTCCCAGCCGCCGCCCTCCTGCATCAGCAGGACGTCGATGGGCGCGTTCTGCTGTTTCATGGTGGCGCCGATCAGCTCATACGCGATGCCGACGGGAAATTCGCCCGTTGCGGCCTGCCTGCACGGCTTGGCGCCCGAGTGCTCGTAGTAGGCGATGTTCTTGTGCAGGGCGTCCATGAAGGCCCAGCCCTTCTCCTCGCCGAACATCTGCAGCCATGCCGAGACGTGGAAGAAGCCTGTACCCGAGGACGCCGGGTTCGGCATCACGATGCGGCCCTTGTAGGCTGGGTTGGTGAGATCGAACCACGACTTCGGCTTGGGCAAGCCCAGCTTCTCGGCTTCCACGAGGTTGAAGCACACCGCCGCGGCCCAGGCTTCCATGCCGATCCACGATGGCGGGGTGGCTTGATCGCGGAATCGCGGTTTGAGTTCGGCCAGGTTCGGCGGCGCGTACGGCACTAACAGGCCCTGCTTTTTGAACCGCTGTACGGACGTCACGGCAATGCCCCAGATCGCATCGGCGCGCTGATTGTCGCCTTCGGCCATGATGCGCGCTGTCAGCACGCCGGTGCTGTCGCGGATCCAGACGATCTCGATGTCCGGATTGTCCGCCTCGAACGCCTGCTTGAATGGTGCGATGTGATCCGGTTCGAGCGTCGAATAGACCAGCAACCGCGTGCGGTCTTGCGCATTGGCGATTGGCGTCAGGACAAGCGTGCACGCGGCGATGAGGATCGCGGACAGGGCGGTTCGGAGCGAAGTGACGAGCATGGCAGGATCTTTCTCGGCAGGCAGAGCGGCGGCATCTGTCCTGGCAGGTGGACGTTTGACGCTGTCATAATCCGGAATACCGGATTGGCCTACCCGGGAAGATCGGCGACCCGCTCAGCGGCCATCCAGCCATCGAGCCGGCGGATTTGCTCGGTGGTCATCTGCAACCCAAGCTTCGAGCGCCGCCAGATCACGTCCGCAGCCGTTTCGGCCCATTCCTCGCGCATCAGATAGGAGACCTCCGCGACATGCAGGCCACCGCCGAAATGCGCGCCGAGATCGTCGGGATGGTTCGCATTGCCCAGGATTTCCTTGGCGCGCGTGCCGTAAGCCCGCGCCAGTC
The DNA here is from genome assembly GCA_023426855.1 of Pseudomonadota bacterium. GTDB lineage: Bacteria > Pseudomonadota > Alphaproteobacteria > Rhizobiales > Hyphomicrobiaceae > ZC4RG25. The sequence continues at coordinate 20,017 of JAEZBU010000365.1, forward strand.
GCTCCAGGAAACTACGGTCGAAGCCACTATGCGTGCTGGCCATCTGATTGATCACCAATCCGATGCCATCCATCGGAAAATCGCCGCCAGGAAGCGCGGCCGACGCGGTCCAAGCGTCTTTGCCGGTCGCCGGCAGCCGGTCGGCCAGGAGGGTCATCGCCTCCTCGGCAAGCCGCCGATACGTGGTGATCTTGCCACCGAGGATGGTCAGCAGGGCGGGACCTTCGGCTGTATCGAGATCCAGCTTGTAATCGCGCGTTGCAGCCTGCGCGGCTTCCGCGCCGTCATCCTGCAGCGAACGTACGCCAGCATAGCTCCACACCACGTCGCGCGGGCGGATGGTTTTTGTGAAGTAGGACGAGATCACCTCGCACAGGTAATCGACCTCGGCGGCCGAGGCGTGCACGTCCTCCAATGGTCCGGAATAGTCGCTGTCGGTGGTGCCGATCAGCGTGAACCGACTTTCGTAGGGAATGGCGAAGACGATGCGATTGTCGGCGTTCTGAAGGATGTAGGAGCGGTCGTGATCGAACAGCCGCGGCACCACGATGTGCGAACCGCGCACCAACCGCGTATGGGCGTGTGACTGCTCGCCGGGCAGGTGCTTGGCGACAGCCTCGACCCATGGACCAGCGGCGTTGACCAGAGCCCGCGCGGTCACATTGCTGACCTTGCCGGAGCGGTCATCGATTGCAGTAATATGCCAGCGATCGCCGTCGCGGCGCGCGCTCGTCACTTCGCAGCGTGTGCGGATGTCGGCGCCGCGATCGGCGGCATCGCGCGCGTTCAGCACCACCAGCCGCGCATCATCCACCCAGCAATCCGAGTATTCGAAGCCGGTACGAAACAGGCCGGGCTGCAGTGGCTTTCCGACAACGTCGGTTGCGATATCCAGCACCCGCGTCGCGGGCAGCGCTTTCCGGCCGCCAAGGTGGTCATAAAGAAACAGCCCGAGGCGCAGCAGCCATGCCGGTCGCATCGCCGGATGATGCGGCAGCACGAACCGCATCGGTCGGATGATGTGCGGTGCGATCTTCCACAGCACCTCACGTTCGATCAGCGCCTCGCGCACGAGGCGGAATTCGTAGTGCTCGAGGTAGCGCAGACCGCCGTGGATCAGCTTGGTGGAAGCGGACGAAGTCCCGCTGGCCAAGTCGTCTTTCTCGAACAAAACGACGTCGTGACCACGGCCAGCCGCATCGCGGGCGATGCCGCAACCGTTGATACCGCCACCGATGATGGCGAGGTCAAAGTCGGGAATGGGTGGCTTTGTTTCGGCCATCAGCGCGCTTCCAACAGCAATTCAGCGAGCTCTGCAAATCCGCGTGCGGAGGGTTGCGATGTCACCCAGGTCGGTGCGGCGGGCAGCACGTCCTTGAACGCGATCACGTTGGCGACGCCGATGGAGTTCGGGAAAAAGGCAAACATCGGCGCATCGTTCGGGCTGTCGCCGACATAGACGACGGCGTCCGCGTCAGTACGTGTGTCGAGACCGAGGACGTCGTTGAGAAAGCGCTGGCTGGTGGTGAGCTTATCGTAGCTGCCGAACCAGCCGTTGACGTGGATGGATGAGACCTTCGCGGTGGCGCCGAAGCGTTCGAAGATCGCGACGATGCGCTGGATCGCGTCTTTCGGCAAAGGCGGCACGTCCTCGCAGAAGTCGATGGCGAGATCCGCTTCCCGGTACGCCTGATCCGATGCGACGGCTGCACCCGGCACCTCGGTCAGCACGGCGTCGCGGATCGCGGCCAGCGCATGGCGATCTTTTTGGCGCGTGACACCATCCTTGGCATAGCGGCGGATCATCGTGCGGCTGGCGTCGTCATAGCGGAAGTAGAAAGCGCCGTTCTCTCCGACAACACCATCCACCGGCCATTGCCGCGCGATGAGATCGCACCACCCCGCCGGACGGCCGGTCACCGGCACGACCGCGAGACCGGCCTGCTTCAGGCGGCCCATCGCATCATAAGCGATCGGCGGCAGGCGGCCGTCATCCGTCAGCGTATCGTCGATATCGGTCAGAACGGCGCGTATGGCGCGCCGTGCCGTCAACGTGAAGTCAGCAACCGGCTTCATTCCGGCATCACCTCAGTCGAAAATCCCATGCAGGATAGAAAATCCGTGCGAACCACTAGCACGATTTGCCGCGCAGCGGGCAGATCAGTCGAGGTCGGCGCAGGCCTGCAGGATGTCTTCGAGTTGGGACAGGGTTGAGCCCTTGTTGGGGCTGAACGAACCATCGAAAACGGCTGACCCGACGGTAAAGGCATCAGCGCCGGCAGCGCGCAGGGCTTTGATCTGGGATGCGGAATTCACAGAACCGGCGACGATCAGATAGCCGGATGGCCCCAGGCCGCGGCGCGATGCTGCGATGAGTGCGAGCGGATCGGACTCCGTTGAACGGTAGGCGAGCAGATCGACACCGTGGCATCCCTTGGCGGCAAAGTCGCGGGCTTGGGATTCGACGTCGTCGGGCGAGCCTGCCAGTCGCGTCGGATGCCCCAGCGGGCGACCGGCGAAAGGGAAATACTGCGTGCTGCAGCCGTTGAGGATGTCGAGGATCTTATCAACCTGCGTGCCGCCAAGAAGGCGATCGACGCCAAGCTCGCGGCCTATGCGGGCAGATCGCAGGCAGTCCTCGGGGGTGGTCGAGACGACTTCGAGATAGGAGGTCGCGCCGGCTTTCCGGATGCTGTCGGCGATCTTGCCAAGCACATCCGGCGCGACGCCGACGTCCTTGAAACCGATATGCCGAATGCCGAGCGGCCGGATCAGATCGAGAACGGCGAGCGCGTCCTCGACGGTTCGGTCGCCGCGCGTCAGCATGAAAATGAAATCCATGCAGTCTTGCTCCGGGGTTGCGTCGCCAGTCATCCTGACGGACGTGATCCGGATGGCAATAGCTATTCGCGCGGCGCACGGAAAGTGCGGGATAGCCTGAGCGTGTGCCCGGCCATCCCGATGGCTCATTGCTGGCGACCGTCGGTGCCGCCGCCTGCGCCGCGCCCGCTCATGTCGAAGCCGGGCAATGCGATTTGGATGTTGGGCGGGAATTTCTGCAGCACCGCCATATAGCGTTTAACTTCGGTGTCGAACGGAATCAGCATCGGCAGGTGCCTGATGCCAACCGAGTTGTCTTCCTGAGGATTGGTGTAGAGGTTGAACATCAGGCTACCGGCCCCCTGGGCGACCGTACCGGTGAGCCCACCCCGGTTGCCGTTACTGGTAATACTGTCGGGCATCTGCACGACGAAGTGTGACTTGAATTCATCCATGCGAACCGCGGCCAGCTTGTCGTTCAGGAAATAGATGATGCTGCGGCGGTTGGATTGACTGTCGTTGCCGACCAGGAATGAAGCCTGATCGATACCGTCGATATAGCGGTTGGGTGGAACCAGGCTGGCCGCTTCGGCGCCCGGCTTTCCGGCCAGCGACAGCGCGGTGGTAAAGATATCTGCGAGGTCGAACAGACCTTCGGATTTGCGCGGCTGGATCATGCCCTTCCAATGCGCGAATGTCGGTACGCGCACGCCACCTTCCCATGTGGAACCCTTGGCACCGCGAAACCACGTGCGCCCAAACGGCGGCACCTCAGCTTCCGGCCCATTATCGGATGTGAAAATAATCAGCGTGTTTTCGGCCTGGCCGGAATCTTCGAGTGCCTTATAGAGGCGCGCAAAGATATCGTTCATTTCCACCATGCAATCGCCATAGACTGTGCGTGATGGAGAGCGCCCGGCATAATACGCATTCGGGTAATTGTCGAAATGGCAGCCACGCGTGTTGTAATAGAGGAAAAACGGTTTGCTGTTGTTTTCCTGCGCCCGGATGAAACGCTCGCCATATTCAGCCCATCGCTGATCGAGATCCTTTATGTATTCGACTGTGATTTCGGCAACGTTCTGAATAGGGCCACCCTTGACCGCGTGGACGTCATTCTTATTGAACGGCACGTTCTCCATGAATTGCGTGCGCGACGGGCTCAGGGCGACTTCCGGATTGAAATTCGGATCGCGCCATTCGGTGTACATGTCTGAAACGGAAAGGAAGCCACGGAAATCGTCGAATCCGACGTTTTGCGGCTGCGAACCTTCGTTTTCGCCGACATGCCATTTGCCGATCGCTTGTGTGGTGTATCCAAGATCCGAGAGAAGCTGCGGCAGGACCACCGCGCCTTCCAGGCCGCCGGGCTGGCCATACATCGGCGGCGAGAGAATGCCATGATGGACGGGCAGTTGACCCGTGAGGATCGTCGCGCGCGTGGGGGAGCACGTGGGCTGCGAATAGGCCGACGTTAGGATGAGGCTATCTTCGGCAACACGGTCGATATCGGGCGTTGGATTGCCGACAGCGCCGCCGCCGCCATTGAAGCCGACGTCAGCCCAACCGACGTCATCCAACATGAAGACCATGATATTCGGCTTTTTGCCGAAGCGCTGTTCCAGGGCAGCCAGTCGTTCTTGGACGTTCCTATTCTGGAGCGGGTGCTGGATGACCGGCTCCATATTCGCAGCGAGCTGCGTTGTTGATCGCGTGATGAACTGGTTTGGGTGATCATAACCGGGGGCGCCAGGCCATCTCATCGGTCCGGTGGCCTCCGCACGCTGTTGCGCGATTCGATCCTTTTGCGAGTCCGCTGGCGTCTGTCCGATCGCGGGAAACAGCGGCGCGCCGACCACAGCCCCAAGTGCCAATGCCGAAATGAGGCTGGCCTTAAATCCGATCCGCCTTGTGTCCATGGGCATGCCAAGATTCTCCGCCGGGTTTACTGGAGCAAGATGCGCACACGAAAACTCCGCCCTGACGGACGGGAGCGGGCAGCACAAAGTGGTGCTGCGCCATGTGTTGCGTGCTCAATGCCCGATCAGGCGGCAGGTTCCGGGAGGAGGGTAATATTCTTAGGCGTGGGCGCGCTTTAATCTTTGGCCTGATATCTCATGCCAAAGCCAACGGGACACGGGGAGGTCATCCGGCGCTCAGGACCGTCCGCAGATGGCGATGAATTTCTGGGCCGATTCACGCGCACTTTCCATCGCGATTTCTTCCGAACCGTCTTCGATCGTAATGGCCATCGTGTCGGTATCGATCAGGAGGCTGCGCAACCCTTCGCCCAGGTCTGCCGTGCCTTGAATAATGAACTTGTCGTCCAGATCCAGCCGCTGCCCCGTCCCGGCAATGACGATTTCCTGGCCGGGATCGCCGCCTAGGGCAGACAGGGTAACCGGCACCTCGACGCCTTCCTCTGCGTTGGTCGGCTCATACTCGAGTGTCACGGTAACGATGCCGGTGCCGCGATCGCAGGTGAAATCGATCAACCCGGCGTCGCTTTCCGGCACGGCATAGCTGAGCGAGGCGCCGTCTTCGGACTCCGATCCAATCCACTGGAGTTCTTGCGCCAATGCTCGCTGTGGAGCAAACAAAATCATAAAACCGGCGATTGCAACGGCGCATGCGCGGCTCATGTTCGTTACCTCTGTGTCTTTGCCGGTGCGGGTTGAGGGCCGGCCGGAACGGTTTCTAGCGCGTGTCAGAATTGCCCGCCACCGGAATCCTAGGAGGCGGTCACGGCGAAATCCAGCCACCTCATTGCGGCCTTTGTTTGGGATGCGCAAAGTTTCAAAGGCAAACGTAAGGGCCACTTAACTGGCGCTTAACTGATGCGTTAGCTGATGGTTTTGCTGCTGCCCGAGCTTGCTACAACATCAGCATGACAAGAGGGTAGCATGGGCAGTCAATTGACGACGGTAATCATTTGCGCATTGGCGGCAGCATTGCTGGCCTACAGGATATTTTCGGTGAACGAAGCGCCAAGTGCCGTTCTCTCGACGCTTCAATACGGGTTGCTGATTTTGGCAGTCGTTGGCCTTGTTGGGTCTCTCTATCAGATGGCGAAACGGAGCTGACGCAGTCTCAAACGCCGTGCGGG
>JAEZBU010000068.1 GCA_023426855.1 Pseudomonadota bacterium
TGGCAACATTGCGCGGCCAGCATCAAGCTGAACCATCGCTCGCTCCTTCACGCTTGTGATGTGCTCGCTCATTATCTCGTCCAGCGATATAGCCAGCTCTCGGATACGGTACGCTCGTTGCTCTTCAGTATAAGTCTCAGCTCGATGAGATCGGCTGAATTGGGCTGCAATTCGAAACTGCATCTCACGCCGCCGATCGCCGCGTGCCGCTGTACGACGACACTCGACACCGTTCCGGCGCTGGCGCTGACGTCCGCGATCGGAAGTTCGGTCGCGTCTTTCAGAGCCGGTCCGTCGAAATCGACGACAAACAGGATACTGCCTTTCCGACCATTCCCGCGCCGCGTCTTGCGGACGCGTGCCGCAGTCCAGGCCACTGGAATGTTCTCGCCCCAATGCAGCCGATAGGCGAACGCGTAGGGCTTGCCACTCTCGATCGCGCGGGCCGGACGCCAGAAGGCAACGACATTGTCGTGAATTTCCTCATCGGCCGGGATTTCGATCAGCTCGATATAGCCGTCGCCCCAAGCACCGCGCGGTTCGACCCACAATGTCGGGCGGCGCTCATAGTGAGCTTCAAGATCTTCGAAGCTGGTGAACTCGCGATCTCGCTGCGACAGGCCAAACCCCTTCGGATCGCGGTCGATGAATGCGCTCACCTGCAACAATCTGGGATTGGTCAGCGGCCGCCAGATGCGTTCGCCGCTTCCGTTCAGAATCGCCAGACCTTCGCTGTCATGGACCGCGGGCCGGAAATCGCCAGGCAGCCGCTTATGTGCACTTCCATGCAGGAACATGCTGGTCAGCGGCGCCATGCCGACATGCGGCATTTCCTTCCGCGGGTAGAGTGTGGCCTCTACATCCATGACCGTGGCAGGCCCAGGTTGTATGAAGAAGCGATAGGCTCCGGTCGTGGATGGACTATCGAGCAACGCGTGAACGACCAGCCCGGGCGCGCCTTGGGCCGGCTTCTCAATCCAAAATGTCCGGAACATGGGAAATTCTTCGCCCGGCGGCTTCGCGGTATTGATCGCAAGCCCGCGCGCGGACAAACCGTATTGCTGGCCCCGGCCGACCGCGCGGAAATAGCTCGCGCCCTGGAAAACCGCATACTCGTCCATCATGTCGGCGCGATTGATCGGCCCGTGAACGCGGAAACCAGAAAACCCATATGGGGCGGACTGCGGTGGGTTATCGATCAGCGGCCCGATCGAAAACAATGTCCCATCCGCTTTGAGCTGGCGGGCTTTCGTACCCTCAACCAGCCAGATGTCGACGGGGGTATCGTACAGGTAGCCCAGCGCAAACATCTGCAACTGATAGTCGAGCGATTCGCCGCGCCAGATCGACTGTTCGGCCCGGAACCGGATATCCCGATACTGATCGTAGGTAAGCTTGTCGAACGGCTCCGGCAGATCGATCCGCGGCTTTGAGAATGGTTTCTGCGATAACTGATGCGCGATGGTCTTGACGACATCGGCGCTGAAAGTCTCGGCTGTTTCAGGAGCAGCAGCAGTTTGCGCCAGGGCAGGATCCGACCGCATGGCCGCCGCCATGACGCCACTGAGCAACGCCCAGGCACCGGCCGTCTGCAAAGCCGTCCGACGGCTGAGATTAGACGACGTCATACCCGAGCCCCCGCATCCATGATTCGGGAGCCGAAGCGACGACCGCTCGGAAGCTCGCACTCCGCGTCTTGTATTGCACTGCCATGAGTGCGGGCGCATGCGCGCCACTTATTTTGCATTCAGGCGAAGTCCTTGAACTGAAGCTGTTTCTTCCACGCGGGTTCGAGACTCATGGTCTAGAAACAATGTGGCGCTTTTTATGGTTGTGAGCAGGTGCAGTAGCGGGTCGCACGGACTATCCAACGGCAAATTTCATGTCCATAGCAGCGGCAACCCCTGCCCCGACCCTGCGATCGGATCCTGCTCCGGAAGTGCCACCTGCGGAATGATCTCCAGCGACGCGGCGCGGTCCGCAGCGTTGGCGCGCTTCAGATCAACGTTCTGCTGCCCGGCCGGATACGCTCCGACGACGATCAAACCGGGCCGGCTGTCACGCCGGCAATGGCCCACTCCGGCTGGGATCACGACCGCGTCGCCAGCCTTCACCTGAAGCACCGGACCGCTCGGACCGCCAAACTGCACGTCGGCCTCGCCCGCCCCGATGCCAAGCACCTCGTGGCAATGCGCGTGATAGTGCTGGAAGTCGTAGATGCCGTTGACCCAGGTGCCGCACCAGCCATTGGCAGCGAAACGCTGCTGAAACGCCTGTTCCAGGCTTTGGCCGGACGGCGCGGTCAACGCCGATCGGTATAACACCAACGGCAGTCGCTCATTGTTGGGGATGAGGCCGTCGTCACGAAATTCAAACGTTTCAATCTCGAGCGTCATCGTCAGACGACCCATGACCTGTTAGAGCCCGCCTGCACAGCAGCGACGGCGGAGTACATTGCTGCGCCATCATTGAGATGCAATATCGCGCGACTTGGTGCGACGAACTGCTGCAATCGAGTAACGGGTTTGGCTTGAGGGGACGGTGAATGCCGATTGAGGAGCAAGCGCTGATCAGCGCGATCATGGATTCCAGGGGCCAGATCGATTTCCTCTGGCAGTTTTTCATTACGGTTCAGATCGCAATATTTGCCCTGCTGTTCATCTACAGCGCGGCGGCGGAAAGCATGAGCTGGTTTGCTCGCCTTCTGGCAATTGCTGCGGTAGGCGTATTCGATTGGATCAACTCCCAGGCGCTAAAGGGCAGCTACACTCTTTTGGACGCTCTCCACGTTCAGTACCGGGCCGATTTTGGCCAGCAGAGCCGCTTCCAAACCGAATTTTACAACCACTTCGTCCTCGCCACTTTTGAAGGGCGGGTCGAGATGATCTCCATTACGCACGGCCTGGCGTTTACCGTGGTCCTGCTCGCCTTTGTGCTGCGACGCTCGATCCAGCGCGGCCGGAAAAGCGCGCAAGCGTAGGTCCGCTTGGGGGGATAACAGTTCACGCGGGTCATGGTTCCGACTGCCAGGGCGAAAAATCCGTCCCCGAACCACTTACCCGAACACTGTTCACCATCTTCGGTTGCTGAGACTTATACTCACAACCCTATAACCCAAAAATGAAGACTAGCCAACGCGAACAGCCGTGAACTATGCTCACCGTGCAGACTGAATGGTCGCGGGGGGAAAATGGCGCAGAATATTGCGCTTAACATAGAAATCAGACTCGTGCGCCTGGCACAGCTTCTTGAGCGTGCCGAGCGATTGGATCAGGTGCGGGACGCGTTCCAGAGCTTTATCGAAAATGCCGGCTTCACCAGCTTCAGCTGCAAGCGTATCGGCTATTTTCCGCCAATAACGTCGGACTACGTCTTACTGAGCACGACACCAGAAGGTTGGATGGAGGAATACCTGGCACGCGGTTATGCGCGCTTCGACCCCATCCTGCAGGAAGCTCAGCGCCGTCGCAGCGCATTTGCGTGGTCAGAGGTTTATGATCAGCCGACACTGACGACGCACCAGCGCGAGGTTCTCGGCGGTCGCACCGCGCACAATATGAGCGACGGACTTTCGATCCCTATCGTCAACCTTCACGGGTGCGTCGGAACGGTCAACATCGCGGGATCGACCGAGGCGCTCGACGAGATAGGCTGGAGCGCGATGGCGATGGCATCCGTCTTTCTGTACCAGAAGCTGATTTCATTAAGACCTGCCGCCACTGC
>JAEZBU010000093.1 GCA_023426855.1 Pseudomonadota bacterium
TTCAACCGCTGCAGGGGAACTTGCGTCGTGGTGCCGCGATCGAGCTTGGCGATGTCATCGGCGGCGCGGGCGGCGAACACGACGGCTTCAAGCAGCGAGTTGGAGGCGAGCCGGTTGGCGCCGTGCAGGCCTGTTCCGGCGACCTCTCCAACAGCCCAAAGGCCAGGAACCGAGGTGCGTGCCTCCGTGTCCGTCCGCACGCCACCGATGTGATAGTGCTCCGCCGGCGCGACGGGAATGAGATCCGTGACCGGATTGATGCCGGCCTTCTTGCAGGTCGCGTAGACGGTCGGGAAAGCAGCGGGAAAGCGTGCACCGATGCTGGCGCGGCAATCGAGAAATGCGCCGCGGCCTTCGGCAATCTCACGGAACACGGCGCGCGCCACGACATCGCGCGGCGCAAGCTCTGCATCCGGATGAATGGCGATCATGAAGCGCTTGCCGGCATTGTTGACCAGAACGGCGCCTTCGCCGCGTAAGGCTTCGGTGGCGAGCGGGGCAGGGGACAGGCCGACGTCGATGGCGGTTGGATGAAACTGGACAAACTCGGCGTCCATGATTGCCGCACCGGCATTGGCGGCCAGCGCCAGACCGTCGCCACGTGAATGCGCGGGGTTGGTGGTGACGGCGTACAATCCGCCGATGCCACCCGTTGCCAGCACTACGGCGCGCAGGTTGTCGAGCGCATAGATCGCGGCCGGATCGTCGTCGCGCACCATGCGTACGCCGGAGACGCGATCATCGGTCTTGGCCAGATCGGTAACCGAATAGCCTTCCAGCACCGTGATCGACGGTGTTTCGCGCACCTGCCGGATCAGCGCCTGCATGATGGCGCCACCCGCTTTGTCACCGGCGACGCGGATCACCCGCTTCATGGAGTGAGCGGCTTCGCGCGAGAGAACGAAATGGCCGGCGAGATCGCGATCGAACGGCACGCCGTAAGCCAGCAGATCGCGCACGCGATCGGCCGCTTCCGTCATAACAGTCTGCGTCACCATCTCATCGACGATGCCGGCGCCGGCGCGAATGGTGTCGGCGGCATGCTGTTCAGGGGTGTCGCCTTCGCCGACGGCAGCGGCAATGCCGCCTTGCGCCCAGGCGCTGGACGATCCTTCGCCCAGCGACGTCGGCGACACGACGGTGACCGGCAACGGCGCCAGTTTCAGCGCCGTGAAGAGGCCGGCGAGACCCGCGCCGACGATGACAATGTCGCCGCCCGTGGTCGTCATGGACTTCTGCATCGGCGCCGCGCGCGACGTGCGGCGGCGCCGGTGTCCCCGATCAGTTGGTCAGGTTGATCATGCGCTCGACGGCGCGACGAGCCTTTTCCGCCACCAGCGGATCGACCGTCACCTCGTGACGCATGTAGACGAGGCTCTCCAGAATGTTCTGCAGCGTGATCCGCTTCATGTGCGGGCACAGATTGCAGGGACGAACGAACTCCACGTCCGGCACTTCCGCCGCCACGTTCGAGCTCATCGAGCACTCGGTGACGAGCACGACCTTGCGCGGACGGTTGTCCTTCACCCAGTCGATCATGCCTTTGGTCGAACCGGTGAAGTCCGCTGCTGCGATAACGTCCGGCGGGCATTCCGGATGCGCGATGATGCGTACGCCGGGATCGGCCGCGCGGAAGGCGTTGAGCTCTTCGGCAGTGAAGCGCTCGTGCACTTCGCAGTGCCCCTTCCAGGTGATGATCTCGACGTCGGTCTGGGTCTGGACGTACTTGGCCAGATACTCGTCCGGGATCATCAGCACGCGCGGCACGCCGAGGCTTTCCACGACCTTCACGGCGTTGGCCGAGGTGCAGCAGATGTCGCTCTCCGCCTTCACGTCAGCCGACGTGTTGACGTAGGTGACGATCGGCACGCCGGGATAGGCTTCGCGCAACATGCGGACGTCGGCGCCGGTGATCGAGGAGGCCAGCGAGCAGCCTGCGCGCAGGTCCGGGATCAGGATGGTTTTTTCCGGGCTGAGCAGCTTGGAGGTCTCGGCCATGAAGTGCACGCCGGCCTGGACGATCACGTCCGCATCGACCTTGGCGGCTTCCTTGGCGAGCTGAAGGCTGTCGCCGCGAATGTCGCCAACGCAGGCGAAGATCTCGGGCGTCATGTAGTTGTGCGCCAGGATCACGGCATTACGCTGCTTCTTGAGATCGTTGATCGCCTTGATGATCGGCGCGAACTGCGGCCATTCGAGCGGCGTCACGACGCGGGATACCTTGGCGTACAGGGGCTCCATCTCGCGAGCCAGCGCTGGCGTGAACTCGAGCTTTGGCATGGGCAGAACTTCGTGCCGCTTCTTCGTCTGAGCACGAGTCTCGACGTGAGCCATTGCCATGAGGTCTCTCCCTCTTTCGGTTAGCTTAATGCTCCATTTGAGCATTAAGTTTGCCTGAAAAACACCCGATTGCGAGCCGGGTTTAATATGCTCGACTTGAGCATCCTTTGTGTGTTTAAGATAAGTGAGTTCTATGCCGAATTCCAGGGGCGATTTTCAGTCGCAGCGAATTGCAGCCATGCGCTTTATGACCATCTGGTTCAGGTACGGATGGCGGGTAAGCGCACGTTATTGTGCGCTGGGCTGCGCGTGAATTTGCTCCATATCCGGGCGCCCGACCTTATACGCGGCCGGGCTTCACCCGGACGCCGGGCGCAGGGCGCTCCAGCAGCACTTCGCGGCGGAAGCGATAAAGCCGCGCCGGACGCCCGCCAGTCTTGGCGCGCACCTCGCCGGTCGGCTCGACGAGGCCGGCGCTTTCAACCAATCGCCGGAAGTTCTGCTTGTGCAGATGAGGCCCCAGGATCGCCTCGACGGTCTTCTGCAGCTCGTACAGCGTGAACTCGTCGGCCATCAGCTCGAAGATGACCGGGCGATATTTGATCTTCGCGCGGATGCGGGCGATGGCCGTTGCCAGGATGCGGCGATGGTCGAAGCGCATCGCGGCACCAAGACGCGGCAGCGTGCCCCAGGTCAACGCCGCCTCGCGACCGTCGCGGCGGGCTTCCTCGACCAAGCCGGCCTCATAAAGAAGCTCGAAACGGTCCAGAACCTTCTCCTCGTCCCAGGCGCCGCCGCCCAGGCCGAAACAGACACGCAGCCTTTCGGATCGCTGGATCGGACGCGCCGGTGCGGATTGCAGTGCAGGACGTTCGGCCCACGAAAGCAGTTTCGGCTCGATCGTTTCGGAAAGAATCGATGGTTTGCCGCGGCGCCAGTCTTCCCAGGGGAAGAAATCATACCAACTGCGCCAGTTACCGCCTTCGCCTTCGGTTTCATCGCTCGGTCGCGTCAACGCGAGGTAGCCGATGGAAACGATGTGAGGCGAGGTGTCGCCTGGTTGAGCATGCCGGCCGCGGTCGCCAAACGAGTAGAGCTGCTCGACGTAGCCGAGATCCAACCCGGTCTGGTCGGCGACCCAGCGGCGCAGACCGATATCGAGCGTGCGATGCTCAAGCGGCGAGAATGGACCGAACGGCAGTGAGTCGCCCGGCTGGCCGGTTTCTGCCTGTGGTCTCACCACCAGCACCACCGGCTCGTCCTGGCGAACTGCCAGAATAGCCGCGTTGAGGCCGATCTCGACCGCTGCAAGTGCCACTTCTGGCCGCTCCCGCTTGTCCGTGTCGTCTACAGATCGAACAGTTCGATTCAGATCAGCTTCGAATGTCATCGATGATCTCCAATGCCCGCGCACTAGTGAGTCATCATGGCGAATTTCTGAACCAGGCCATCATACGTCAGGCTTATGCATCGCCGGCATGCGCCGGACGCAGTCCGTCAGTCGAAACTACTAGCAAGCTTGAAGGGTATGGATTCCGCCGCAGACTCGGCAGGACCGATCAATGTGATGGCATCGCTCATTTTGCCGCGACGACCCAGAATGTCGTCGGCGAGCTGAACGAGGAGACGATTTGGCGAGGCAAATGCCGACGCTTCGCGCAAGCGCTGCGCGATGAGCTTTTCCGGCACGCCTGGATTGAGAGCACACAGAGAGATATACGCGGCTGCCGTCGATCGGCTGATCCCGGCCCAGCAATGTACCACCAAAGGCCCCTTGCGGCCCCAGACCCTGGCGAAGGCGATCACCTCTTCGACATGCTGCGCCGAAGCGTGTGTCAAACCTTCCTGTGGCGCGATGATATCGTTGATCGCGATCTTCAGATGGTTGGTGGTCTCAATGCCGTGCGGCGTCTCCAGCATGGTCTGGCGGTTGATCAATGTCATGAGGTGGCGCGCGCCAGTGAGGTCCAGCGTTTCACGCACCCGGCTCAGCGGGCAGACGTGTACGGCGCCGAACTGCACGGCAGACACAGGTCCGCCACCTTCCGACATAGGGGTATCGGTGCGTCGCATCTGAGAAGAATTCGGCATGATCGCGAGGATTTCCTTCGCACTCAGCTCGCAGGCCGCCGAACAAATGACCCCAAAGTGCGGC
>JAEZBU010000113.1 GCA_023426855.1 Pseudomonadota bacterium
GTTGCGGCGAACACCTGCCAGCGCCATGTCGGCGCGCCGGCCGACATCACCGGCCGCCAGCGCAGCAGACCAGCAACCGCAGTCGTCAGCCGGTCGGCGCGAAGATGAGACGGCTCGACGTCGTGCAGCCGATACGTAGGGCTGAGAATAACGAGTTCGCCCGCGGCTTCATGAGCGGCAACACGCGACGCGATCTCCCATGGCTGCGCGATGGTGCCGTCCAGCATCACGATCCGCTGGCCATCGGCCGCCGTACGATCCTCGCCTATCGAGATGACACCGAGGTAGCGAGCAAGCGCTTCGATATAATCGTCTGCTGGAATCCAGCCACGTGCGAGAAGCACCTCGTGCGGCGCGACGCCCCAGCGCCGTGCCAGAACAATGGCATGATCGAGCGTCTCGCGGTCGACAACGGTGCCGACGAGAAAGGCATATTCCGACGCAGCGTCTTCAGGCGATCCGGCCTTGGGTGACGGGCGAGACAATCTCTCTTCGCCTTATGTCGGGGTGCGTGCGTCCCATCACGTGCGTGATCCGCCGAACGGATTGTCCGAGCCGGTGTCTCAGGATATGTCTTTCGTGCGAGTCGCCGGCACCTAGGTACAGGCCTAGGATCACGCCACAGGCCGGCTTGCCAGCCTCTAGGCAACGACTGATGAACGTGGAGCCGAGTGCGACGATGGGGCGATTGATCCACCTTCTGCTGGCAGCGCTGATCATGACGGGCGGCGTAATGCAGCCCGCCATCGCGCAGACACCGCCGCAGACGGAAGCGCAAGGCCAGACCGCAGAAGACAGCACCCGCCGCCTCGTGCTGCGCTTTCTCACCGATGGCGATTTCCCACCCTTCAACTACTACGATGAAGAAGGCGTCATTTCCGGCTTCAACGTCGATCTGGCGCGCGCCATCTGCCTGGAAGCCAGCGTCGCCTGCGACGTCCAGGTGCGCCCTTGGGATGAGCTGATGATCGCGCTCAATCGCGGCGACGCCGACGCGGTCATCGCGGGTCATTCCATTTCCAGCCGGCTGCTGCGCTCGGTCGATTTCACCGACCGCTATTTCCACACCCCCGCACGGTTTGCCGGACGCCGGGATGCGGAGCAGTACGAGATCACACCCGAGGGCCTCGACGGTCGCCGTATTGCGGTCGCCAAGGGCACCGCGCACGAGGCTTATCTGCGGGCCTTCTTCCGCTACAGCTCCATCCAGGTGTTCGACACGCCGGAAGCCGCGCGCGAGGCACTGGCCAACAGCAAGGTCGATGTGGTGTTCGACGACGGCATCGGGCTGGGATTCTGGGTCGGCGGCACGGCATCGCGCGAATGCTGCGCGCTGAAGGGCGGCGCTTTTCATGAGGCGAAGTTTTTCGGCGACGGATTGGCGATTGCCGTCTCCAAACGCGATCCCGCGCTGAAGGCCCTGCTGAACCGCTCTCTGCAAAGGGTCCGCGCCAGCGGCCGTTTCGAGGAACTGGTGCTGCGCTATTTCCCCAACCGGGTCTATTAAGTTGCATCGCCGAGCGGCATCGGCGCGGTTGACCGGATAAGCGTCCGCACCGCGCACTGTCTTATTCCTGAAAACTGAATCCGCTCTACCTCGCGAAAGGAACCTGGCGCTCGAGTCATTACGCGCGTCAGCATGGTCGCGGGATCGCCCGCGCCCGCCGCGGAACGGAGCCGCGCATGACACGCATTCTTATCGCCACGGATGCCTGGCGGCCGCAGGTCAACGGCGTCGTGCGCACCTATGAGAACCTCGCGGCGCACATCGCGGCGCTTGGCGTCGAGCTGACATTCCTGACACCGGATGAGTTCCGGTGTGTCCCGTGCCCGACCTACCCTGAGATCCGGCTTGCGCTGCCCGGTTTCGCCCACGTTGCTGACCGCATCGCATCATCGCACTGCGATTTCATTCACATCGCCACCGAAGGTCCCATCGGCTGGATGACGCGCGCGCACTGCCTGAAGCGTGGACGCCCTTTCACCACCTCCTTCCACACCCGTTACGCTGAATACGTCACAGCGCGTTTCGGCGTGCCGGAAAGCTGGACCTATGCCCTTCAGCGTCGTTTTCACAACAGTGCAGCGGGCGTGCTGATTTCCAGCGACAGCATCGCCAAGGATCTGACGCAGCGCGGATTTGAGCGCCTCCTGCCGTGGACCCGTGGCGTCGATACCGAGCTGTTTTGCCCGCGCCCCGAGCGGCTGTTCGGGCAGGCCCCCGTGTTCCTCTATGTCGGTCGCGTCGCCGTCGAGAAGAACATCGAGAGCTTCCTGCGCCTGGACCTGCCGGGGCGCAAAGTCGTGGTCGGCGACGGCCCGCTGTTGGCCTCGCTGCGAGCGCAATATCCGGATGTTCAGTTCACTGGCGCACGGTTCGGCGAGGATCTCGCGCGCTGCTATGCATCCGCCGATGTCTTCGTGTTCCCAAGTAGGACCGATACATTCGGCGTTGTATTGCTGGAAGCGATGGCATCCGGCGTGCCGGTCGCAGCGTATCCAGTGCCAGGCCCGATCGATAACGTGCCATCCGGCATCGCGGGCGTGCTGGACGAGAATTTGCGCCAAGCCTGTCTCGCGGCGTTGCGGCTCGATCGGACAGCCGTACGCCGCCACGCGCTGTCGTTCAGTTGGGAAACCACCGCGCGGATGTTCGTTCAGGGGATCGAATACGCCGTGACGGGACGCACGACCGCCGTTGAGCGGACCAAGCGCGCCATGACCCGCCATCTCCAGGGGCGGAAGCTCGGCTCCAAGACCGCCTGACCCGCATCTCACCCGGTTCCCGGTACGCGGCTTAACCAGAAATTTACGTATCGTCTCCGCTGAGCCGTCACGGAGCGCTATGTCTTGGCTCCCACCGCAACCGAGCGCCCGGTTCGCGGTTGTTGAGCGGGAGACCCAAAAGATGTATCGCGTACTGGCGGGAGCGTTACTGTTGGCTGCCATGATTGGTGCCTTTTCGATGAGCAGCCGGGCTGCGCGCGATGTCACCACGCCCCTGCCAGCCGGCGCACGCGAACTCGTCGTGTTCGAGACCGACAACTGCATCTATTGCGGCCTGATGCGCCGCGACGTGCTGCCGGATTACATGAAGTCCCAGCGCGCCGCCGAGGTGCCGATCCGCTTCGTCAACGTCTCGCACGCCACACCGCCGGAAGCGAGCCTCGCCGAACCGCTGACTGTCGTGCCCACCATCGTGCTGATGGATGACGGCCGCGAGGTCAGCCGCATCACTGGCTACGCCGGACCCGAGAACTTCTTCCATATGGTCAGCCACATGCTATCGTGGAATTGATCCGCGGCGTCACCGCGGGACCATTGTCAGCGCTGCCCCGTTGAGCTTTGATGCGGCTATGCGAGGCTGGTTGCCTCGCGGAGTGGGGGACACAGCCGCAATGGATCGCAGAACTTTCCTGAAGACCACGACAGCCGCCGCTGCCGCGAGTTCGACGGCCGCCGTTGCTGCGACGCCGGCTAATGGCACACCCGCGGTTATCGGTGGTGACGCGGAACTGACATTCGCCCTTCTCCCGGACACCGCCGGACCGCTGCTGACGGATACATCCACACGCATCGCAGAGCGTCTGAAGCAGACGTTCGGCGCACGGATCAACGTTGTCGCTGCTGATGACAGCGCTGCCGAAGCGAACCTGCACATCGCAGTGCCTGATGTGCAGTCCAATGCTGCGCATGCGTTTTTCGACG
>JAEZBU010000117.1 GCA_023426855.1 Pseudomonadota bacterium
TGGGGATACAAAGGCGAGATCCGCGCCACCGGCGACGTGCTGCTCGACCAGATCCCGCTGATGCTGAGGTGCGGTTTCGACAGCCTGGAGATCGTCCACGCTCCGACCATCGACGCGCTTGAACGCGGCGAGCTCCCAGCCGTTACGCGGACGTATCAGACTGCCGCCGAGAGCGCGTCGCCGCTCTGGCACTCCCGGCGCGCCGCCGCGGCGCGCGGGGCGGCGTGAGCGGTTTTGGTGGCGTCTGCTGGCCGTAAGTCGCGAAGCCCGCGAGCGCGTCGCTGATTTCGGCATCGCTCAGCAGCACCGGCCCGCTGTCGATCTGCAGAGCCAGGTGATACTGCCTAGCCAGTGCCTCCAGCTCGACCGCGCGCCATAGCGCTTTGTCGAGATCCGCGCCGATGGAGATCGCGCCGTGATTGGCCAGCAGGCAGCCATAGCGGTCGCGCAGCGCTTCGACCGCCAGCCGTGAAACGTCCTTCGTGCCGTAGCGGGCGTATCCGGCACAGCGCACGTTCGATCCGCCGAACGCTGCCACCATATAGTGACAGGCCGGAATGTCCCGCCGCGCGATAGCCAAGGCCGTGGCGTAGGTCGAATGTGTGTGCACGACGCTGCCGACATCAGGCCGCGCGGTCAGGATGTCGAAATGGAACCGCCATTCCGATGACGGCTTGCACGGACCATCCCAGTGGCCATCCTCATGGCCGAGCGGCATGGCCGCGATCATCTCCGGCGTCATGACATCGTAAGCAAGGCCGGAGGGCGTGATCAGCATCGCGTCCTTGTAGCGGACCGAAATGTTGCCCGACGTGCCCTGGTTGAGGCCGGAAGCATTCATCCAACGGCAACTGTCGATGATGGACTGGCGGATCTGGCGTTCGAGCTTGATCATGTCCGGCTCGGTGTGTGGTCCGTGAAGGGCGTCGCCCGGTTAGCATGCCCGCGCCGGAACCGGCAAGCTGGGCGCCGGCGGCGCCGAGCGTTAACCCTTTCAAATCGAGTGTTTCTCCGCTGCATCGCCCATGTGAAAAAGCGTGGCTGAGGAAGCAGCTTTGCATCCTCATCCATTGTTCAGTCCACTGCGATCCTTTACGCTAGCGCCATCGTTTCGACGGCGGGTCTGCGTACATGTTTGGCGTTTCCGGCATTCATTGCGCGCCTGCCCCGGCGATCGGCCCGGTTTCCACTTTCGCATCAGTTCTTGCCTTGGCTCTCGTTTGCCAAGGAGGGCACACGTGTGAGCGGGGTATCGGGGTTTGTCACGCGTTGACCCCTGTTCGATGAGTTCCCGCTTATGATCTCTTTCAAGCATCTGACGACAGCGCTTGCGGCGTTCGCGCTGCTCTTTGCCGTAGCCATCGTACCGCCGCGCGCGCTTGCCGCGGATGAGGCACGCCCGAATGACGTGGCGCGTTTCCTGGCCGGTCTTGAGCCGTCCGCAACGTCCCCGCTCGCGCCGCTGATGCGTCAAAAGACCTGGCAGGTGCATGCCCGGGTGTTCGATCAGGCGTGGAAAGGGCTCGATCAGAGGCAGCTCTCGAAGATCCGCACGTGGTCACAGACCAACATCACCGCGCAGCGGCCGGTCATGTTCTACATGTTCAGCGGGCCGGATTTCCTCTACGCGAACACGCTGTTTCCGGGCGCTTCGACTTATGTCATGAGCGGCCTGGAGCCGGTCGGGCGGGTGCCTGAGCTGACCCATTCCGTGCGCCGCACGTTGCCGCAATCGCTGGCTTCCTTGCGCGTCTCCATGAACTCGATCCTGAGCTATAGCTTCTTCAGGACCAAGGACATGCGCGTGCAGCTCTCCAGCGGGGCACTGCATGGCACGCTGCCGGTCCTGTACGTCTTCCTGGCGCGGAATGGCATGACTATTCATGACGTCGAGTTGGTCAACGTCGCCGCCGACGGGACTGTGCAAGCGGTTGTGGAGGGGGACAAGAAGCAGGCGGGCGGCGTCAAGATCGCATTCTCTGCCGGCAACGGGGCGCAGAAGCAGACGCTGTACTATTTCCAGACCGACCTTTCGAATGCTGGCGTCAGGAACAGCGGCTTCCTGAAGTTTGCCGAGCAGCTTGGGGTGGGTGATGCCCTGGTGAAGAGCGCGTCGTACCTCATGCACGCCGACAACTTCTCGACCGTGCGTGACTTCCTGCTGGCGCGGACGCAGACAATCGTCCAGGACGACTCGGGCATTCCGCTGAAGTTCTTCAAGGGAGACGATTGGGATCTCCGCCCCTATGGCAAGTATCTCGGGCCAATTCCGCTGTTTGCGGGACAGTATCAGCCACAGCTCGGCAAGCTTTACACGACCTCGGCTCAGCGGATCGACTTCGGAATCGGTTATCGCTGGCGTCCGCAGGAGTCCAATCTGCTGATGGCGGTGAAGAAGAACCAGACAGCGGCGCAGGAGCAGGACGCTTCGGCCGGGACAAAGTAGAGAGCACGCGGATGCCGGGCGTTGCACCTCGCGAGGTGTGCTGCGCTCTTCGGTGACGCAACCGTGGCGTTTCCACCGACGAGCAAAACGAAAAAGGGTGCCTGACGCGACGTCGGGCACCCTGATTTCAGTTCAGTTCAAACTTCGCCGGTCAGGCGGAAAGCTTGATCAATCGCAGTAGGTCGGGCGATAGCACCGCTCTCCGCCGCGACGGCAAACATAGTCGCCGTACTTATTGTAATAGCAGCGGCGCGGGCCGCGCTCGCAACGGACCGGGCCTTTGTAGCAGCCGCCGTAGTATCCGGCGCGCGAACTGTTCATCGCCCCCAGAATACCCAGGCCGATGATCGTACCACCTACGATTGCAGCGGTGCGACCGCCACGTGCTTCAGCCGGTTGAGATGAAGCCGCGCCAACCGCGAACACGAAGGTCAGCGCCAGGAAGAAGCTAGCCAATTTCTTAACCATGGGAACTCCCCAATGCACATGGCCGCCCCATGGCGGCATTGTATGCTGTTGCGCGGGAAAACGATCAGTGCCCGCCCAACGATATAGTCCTATCTCAAATGAATAAGGCGTGAACACGTTGTGTTTCGGCCGAAACAGCGACGCTAGAGTGAACATGCGATGAATTTATCACGGTTGTTGTTGTGACAATACGGGATGGCTTCCGCGCCACAGGGGTGTGGCTCTACGGCTCTTGAGAGCGGCGGCGGGGTTCGCTACGTCACAGGGTCATGAGCACGAAACCGATTCTGCCTGGGCCTGGCCCAATCGAACCCATCAGTCTCAAGGACGCCCTTGAAGAGCGTTACCTGTCCTATGCGTTGTCCACGATCATGGGCCGCGCGCTGCCGGACGTGCGCGACGGATTGAAGCCGGTACACCGCCGCATCCTGTATGCGATGCGCGAATTGAAGCTCGATCCGGATTCCGCCTACAAGAAGTGCGCCCGCGTCGTCGGCGACGTGATCGGTAAGTTCCATCCGCACGGCGATCAGGCGGTCTATGACGCGCTGGTCCGCTTGGCGCAGGATTTTGCCCAGCGATATCCGTTGGTTGATGGTCAGGGCAACTTCGGCAACATCGACGGCGATAACGCCGCCGCCTACCGGTACACGGAAGCCCGGCTGTCCGACACCGCGGGCCGTCTGCTGGCCACCATTGACGAGGAAACGGTCGACTTCCGCGCCACCTTCAACGGCGAGGAAGACGAGCCGATCGTTCTGCCGGCCAACTTCCCGAACCTGCTGGCGAATGGCGCGTCGGGCATCGCGGTGGGCATGGCGACCAACATTCCGCCGCACAATATCGAGGAACTCAGCAACGCGCTGCTGCACCTCATCAAGCACCCGAACGCCACCATCGAAAAGCTGGTCGAGTTCGTTCCGGGGCCGGATTTCCCGACCGGCGGCGTGCTGGTCGAGCCGCGCGAGTCCATCCTCGAAGCCTATCGCACGGGGCGTGGCGGGTTCCGTCTGCGCGCCAAGTGGGAGCGCGAGGATACTGGCCGTGGCACCTATCAGGTGGTGATCACTGAGATCCCCTATCAGGTTCCGAAGTCCAAGCTGGTCGAAAAGCTGGCCGAACTGCTGCAGGACAAGAAGCTGCCGCTGGTCGGCGACGTGCGCGATGAATCGGCGGAGGAAGTCCGTCTGATCATCGAGCCGAAAAGCCGGACCGTCGATCCGGTGGTCCTGATGGAGAGCCTGTTCCGCCTGTCGGAGCTGGAGATCCGCTTCGGCCTGAACATGAACGTGCTGTCGGGCGGCCAGATCCCGAATGTTCTGTCCCTGCGCGATGTGCTGCAACAATGGCTGGAGCATCGCGTCGAGGTGCTGCTGCGCCGTTCACAGTTCCGCCTGGGCAAGATCGAGCACCGGCTGGAAGTGCTCGACGGCTACCTCATTGCTTATCTCAACATCGACGAGGTCATCCGGATCGTCCGCTTCGAGGAAGATCCGAAGGCCAAGCTGATCGCCAAGTTCAAGCTCTCGGAAGTCCAGGCCGAAGCTATTCTGAACCTGAGGCTGCGGTCGCTATCTCGGCTGGAAGAGGTAGAGATCCGCGCCGAACATGATCGCCTGTCCGGCGAACGGCGCGATCTGAAGGCGCTGCTCAACTCGGAAGAGCTGCAGTGGCAGAAGATCTCCGAGCAGGTCCGCGAGCTGCGCGAGGAATACTCCAAGAAGACCGAGCTTGGCCGTCGCCGCACCTCCTTTGCCGACGCGCCGACCATCGAGATCGACCTCGAACAGGCGCTGATCGAGAAAGAGCCGATCACGGTGATCCTGTCCGACAAGGGCTGGATTCGTGCGCTTAAGGGCCATATGGACGACCTGTCCAAGCTCGACTTCAAGCAGGGCGACAAGCTCAAGCGGGCGGTCAAGGCGTTCACCACTGACAAGCTTCTGGTGTTCGCGACCAACGGCAAGTTCTTCACGCTGACCGGCGCGGAGCTGCCCGGCGGCCGCGGACATGGCGAGCCGGTGCGTCTGATGGTCGACCTTGAGGAAAGCCACGACATCGTCGAGCTGTTCGTGCACGAGCCCGGCCGCAAGCTGCTGGTTGCCAGCACCGGTGCCTATGGCTTCATCGTGCCGGAGGATGACGTGATCGCGTCGACCCGTAAGGGCCGCCAGGTGCTCAATGTCAGCGAGCCGGACGAGGCGCAGATCTGCGTTCCGTGTGCTGGCGATACGCTGGCCACCATCGGCGACAATCGGAAACTGCTGGTGTTCCCGGCGTCCGAGGTCAACGAGATGACGCGCGGCAAGGGCGTGATCCTGCAGCGGATCAAGGACGGTAAACTGATCGACGCCCGCGCCTTCGACGCAGCGGACGGTTTGACATGGCTCGACCCGGCAGGTCGGACGTTTACGCTGTCCATGAAGGATTTGAGCGAGTGGGTTGGGCAACGCGCGCAAGCGGGTAAAGTGGCGCCGAAAGGGTTTCCGCGCTCGAACAAGTTCGGCCCGGCTTTCGGATAGGTCAGCACGGTCTCGGCTGTGTAAGCAGAGCTGAGACTTGCACCCGTTCCGCCGCTGAGCCATGGGTAAAATGCGACTGCAACGCGGCGACGGGGGAAGTTTGTCCAATGTGGCGCGCGCTTCGGCTCATCATCATCGCTGTTCTGGTCGGGACAACCGGAGTCCAGGCCCAGGGGGCTTGTTCGAAATCGGATTTCGAGGAGGTTGTCGATGATGCCGCTGCGGCGCTGCGCGACCTCAACGCCAAGCACAAGCCGACGTTTCAGGAGCGCTTGCGGCAGTTGAAAGACAAGCGCGGCTGGGACCACGACACGTTCATGGTTGAAGCGGCGACATTCGTGCAGGACGACAAGATCAACGAATACGACCAGCTTTCGGCGGATTATCTCGATCGGATCAACAGTCTGGGCACGGAAGGTGCGTCGGCCACGACGCCCGATTGCAAGCTGCTGGTTGATGTCCGCGCCAACATGACGGCGCTGGTGACCGCGCAGAAGGCGAAATGGGACTACATGTTCGACAAGATCGGCAGGGAGCTGGGGCCCTAACAGGCGTTTCCGGCCAAGATCGAAAACGCTCGCCGAAATACGCCATCACCTCTCCCTACCGGGGAGAGGATAGCCGCTACTTGCCAGCGGGAGATCTGACCCAACCGTTGCCGGTCAGGTGCTCCTGTGGCTGGAAGCGGGTTTTGTAGCACATCTTGCGCGAACCCTCGATCCAGTAGCCGAGGTAGAGATACGGCAGGCCGAGCTGACGCGTGTATTCGATGTGCTCGAGGATCATGTAGGTGCCGAGGCTGCGCTCCGGCGCGACCGTGTCGTAGAAGCTGTAGACCATCGAGATGCCGTCAGACAGGCGGTCGCACAGCGCCAATGCCATCAGCGGGCCGGGTTGCGATATGCTGTTGCTGGGCCGCACCCTGTATTCGGTGAGGAAGGTATCGACGATACTGTCCTCGATCATCATGGCGTAGTCGAGGACGGTCATGTCGGCCATGCCGCCGTCGGAATGGCGGGTGTCGATGTAGTCTCGGAACAGGGCGTACTGTTCGGCCGACGGCTGCGGTTCAACGCGCTTGGCCATCAGGTCGGCGTTGGCCTTCACCGCGCGCTGGAATGACTTGTTCGGCTCGAACTCATTGACCGCGACGCGCACCGACACACAGGCTTGGCAGCCTTCGCAGTACGGCATGTAGGCGATGTTCTGGCTGCGCCGGAAGCCGCCCTTCAGCAGGTTGTCAACCAACGCTGTCGGCTTGTCGTGGGTGAGATGCGTGAACAGCTTGCGCTCGAACTTGCCCGCCAGATACGGGCAGGGTTGGGGAGCGGTGACATAGAATTCCGGGAAATTCTTCTGCTGTTCCGTCATTCTTGCGCGTTCGAGATCCTGAGCCTGGGGGAATCTAAGGGAGGCAGGTCGTCGTAATCAAGGTCCGTCTGTTAGCGATGACGTGCGACAGTCAACGGGCCGCAGGATAGCGATCGCCAAGCACGCCCTGTGGCCGCCAGATCAGCAATGCAACAAGCGCACCATAGACCGCCAGATCCCGGTATTCGATGGGAAACAGCGCCGACCACAGTGTTTCGAAGCTCCCGATGAGGATACCGCCCACTAACGCGCCAGGGACCGATCCGATCCCGCCGGCAATTGCGGCAATCAGGGCTTTCAGGCCCAGCACGATGCCCCCGGCATAGCCGAGGCCGCCGTAGAATACGGTCGATATGGTGCCTGCCACGCCAGCCAGCGCGGTCGCCAATACAATCGATGTCAGCAGGATGCGGGACGGATCGACCCCGGCCAGCATGGCGGCGCCGCTATCGTCGGCACATG
>JAEZBU010000123.1 GCA_023426855.1 Pseudomonadota bacterium
TGTGCGTGTCACCGAATGGCGCTTCGCACCCGGTGCGGAAACCGGCTTCCACGTCCACGGAATGGATTACATTGTCGTGCCAGGTGGAGATGGGCGATTGAAACTCGTCTCGCCTGCGGGCGAGGAAAGCTTCGCAGACCTCAAGGCCGGCGCTTCATACTTCAGGAAGGCTGGCGTGCATCACAACGTCATCAACGCAAACGACTTCGAATACGCGTTTGTCGAAATCGAATTGAAGGGCGATTGAGGGAGTCCGAAACGGTCGTCATGACGTCCGGCTTCGGAATGTGCGCGCCGTCTGGGGCCACAACATCTTCAGTTCGTCAGGCATTTGCGCAATCACATCGGCTATTTCACCCGGGTCGCAATGGTGCGCGAGCAGCATGAAGACATCGCGGACCGCCGGCTCTGGATCCACCCGATGCGGGCGCAGCCGTAATGCGACGTGATCAAGGAAGGCAACCTTGGTCCGCACTTTCTCAGGGGCGTGCGCTGGCCGCCAGCTCTCATAATAGATACCGCGCACGATCAACGGTAGCTGCTGACCAAGGTTGACGGCCTCCCCCAGCGTCAAGCGATCACGCAACTGATGCAGCACGGCGCGCAGTACGCTGTAAGCCTCGGCCTCGTCAGTCAGGCCGCCATTGTCCCTCAGCTCCTTGAGCCACTCCTGAAGCTGTTGCACCGCGTGGGCGACAGTTGCAGGCACCGTCATGCTTACACTCCCAGGGGCATGAAAACGCAGCGTGGCGCAAACGATCCATCGCCGTTCTTGCGGACACAGACATGATGATCATTGTCCTGTGACGGCCGCTGTGTGAATCCTTTCGGGATCTGCACCTGGACATCGCCCGCCGTCATGCGCATTCCGCCATCACCGGTCGGCTCCACGCGATCGACGCGAAAGCAATCCCGACCGTCGCAACATTCCACGGGATACCAGCTGTGCGCACCGGCATTCGTCGCCATTGCTCCGCAACTCGCGATGATAAGCATTGCGGACAATCCTAGAGAAGCACCGCGCATCCGATCACGCTCCGTTGGCCACAGACCCGGGCTTAACCAGCGGCCGTTGCGCAGGTTCCGAACTGCCAGGTGGGGGTGCGACGCTGGGGCTCGTGAAAGGCTGGGGCTAGCGAAAGAGAGAGGAGCCGGACCGGACGTTTCGCAGCCCGAAACGGGCAAAATCAACAGCATCCTGTCGCATGGCATGCGCGTCTCGTGAATGCGCTGTTGCATTGTCGCAAAGCCGCATCACTCGCTCCAATTCCTGCCCTGCGCCATCCTGTGGATAACCTGGGCAGAAAGCGTCCTGCACTCACTGCGACAGCAAGCGAGCAGCCGGTCGGTCGCTGCTCACGCTGCTCGAATATGACACTTACATCAATGAATTAGAATATAAGCGGTCGCGACTGTGGACCATCATGGCAAAACTAGGCCGTTCGACACGCGCAAAACGCGCGCGCAGGTTTGAGCTTGAGCCGATGCGAAGCCCGTACCGCAAATCGCAACAGCCTGTCGCTTGTCCACTTGCAGCAGTTCATGTCGCGCTGCATTGTTCATGAGCCAACTCATCGGAGGGATGGCGGACCTCTGGTGCTTGTCGCCAGAGTTTGAGGGCGCGAGCAACGGGAATGGTGCGGGGCCGTTCCTGTTGCTCCACTTTCACCCTCGCTTCGGCGAGCTGCGGCCCGTTTACGCTGCAGCCTTTGCCCAGCTTCCGAACCTCGCAACTGCGTGCTAGGAAAACGTGCCCGATTGGGACACCTTGGCTCGGATCTTGATTTGCAGGATCTAAGGTTCTCCCCAAACGTTCTTCCGTAAGCGAGGATTTTCAGGCTGCGCATGGCCCTTGGGACAAATCTCAAAGCGTTCGTCGAGACCGAGTTGACGCCCCTGCTGGCGCCTCGGACTCTGATCGCGAGTGGGCCCGACGCGGTGCTGGATGCGCGCGCCTGCAATGTTCTAGGGCCAGTGCTCAGGGAATTGTTCGGCAAGCTGTCGCTGACTTCTGCGGAGGCCAATGCACGCCCGACCATTACGTGGCTCGCCGACGAGCTCCAGCGCTGCGTTATCGTCCTGACTGCGCCGC
Organism: Pseudomonadota bacterium; assembly: GCA_023426855.1. Classification (GTDB taxonomy): domain Bacteria; phylum Pseudomonadota; class Alphaproteobacteria; order Rhizobiales; family Hyphomicrobiaceae; genus ZC4RG25. Next base: position 2,093 of record JAEZBU010000123.1, read on the forward strand.
ATCAGAACGCTGCCGACCAGAGCAACCCCAACCCGTCACCAGGCGCGGCGCATCCAGCGTTCGATCAACAGGGTCGCGGCGAAGGGATGATCCACTTCGAGGTTTCGGATTGTACCGGACGTATTATCGTGCCGGCGCAATACGTGGCCTTTGAGAACGCGTTGCCAGCGCCGGCATCTGTAGATCCATTTCGCGACCGAACGCTGCTGGTTGTCGAAGACCAACTGATCATCGCGCTCGATCTGGAGATGGTGCTGAGAGACCACGGCGCAGCAAATGTGCATGTCGTCGGCACTGCCTCCGAGGCATTGCGCGTCATTGCATCGACCAAGCTCGATGCTGCGGTCCTAGATATAAACCTCGGCAGTTCGACGTCTTTCCCGGTGGCGCGCGAGCTGTTGCGGCTGGGCATCCCGTTCATTTTCGCCACCGGCTACGGCAACGAAATCGAATTTCCGGCGGATTTGCGGTCGGCTCCGCTGGTCAGCAAACCCTATTGCGAAAAGTCCATTCGAGAATCGCTCACCGCAGCCTGCCTTGCTGTCGTCTGATCCAGCGCGAGGGCAGCAATCCCGACGCGGCGCTTCCACGCTTGGCTAAAATCAACCCATAAAAAAAGGGCTGCAACTTGCGATGCAGCCCTCTCGACGTGCGCGACTGACGACGCGCTTACTTCAGGATTCCGGCTTCCTTGTAATATTTCTCTGCGCCAGGATGCAGCGGCACGGCCAAACCGCTCAGGGCACTGTCGGAACGGATCAACTTGCCCTTGGCGTGACCGGCATCGAGCACGGCCCGCGTCTTCTCTGACCAGAGGTTCTTGACGACGTTATAGACGACCTCTTCCGGGATCTTCGCCGAGGTCACCCACTGGGCACCGACTGCCAGCGTCGCTGTAGCGGGAACGTCCTTGTAGGACCCTGCTGGAATCTCGTCCTTGGAGAAGAACGGGGCATCCTTCATCAGCTTCTCGGCTGCTTCGCCCGAAATCGGAAGCAGCTCGACGCCGTGGCCCGAGGTTGCCAACTCGGAGATCGCGGACATCGGATAACCGCCGGTGATGAAGAACGCATCGACTGCGCCGTCCTTCATCTTTTCAGCAGCCTGGTTCGGCTTGAGGTATTCCGGGCTGATGTCCTTTTCGGTGATGCCATAGGCAGCCAGCACAGCGCGCGCGTTGATCAGCGAACCCGAGCCCGGCTCGTCCAGCGATACCTTCTTGCCCTTCAGGTCAGCGATCGACTTGAGGCCGGATCCCTTGCGCACGACGATGTGCACGGATTCCGGGTAGAGGTTGGCGATCGAGCGGAGATCGGCATTCTTCTGTTTACCGTCAAATACGCCGGTGCCGGTGTAGGCCCAATAGGCGACGTCAGCTTGCGTGAAACCCGACTCCATATTCCCGCCCGCGATTGCGTTGACGTTCGCGACCGAGCCGTTCGACGCGACGGCCGTCGAGACCAGCTGCGGCGGGTTGGAGATGGCGTTGGCGAGCATGCCGCCAACCGGATAGTAGGTACCGGCCGTTCCGCCTGTCCCGATCCGGAAGAATGAGGGCGTTTGGGCGACAGCAGCGGTGATGCCCACTGTTGCCA
>JAEZBU010000097.1 GCA_023426855.1 Pseudomonadota bacterium
AAGAACCATCTGCTGCTTTTGAATATCTGGCGCAGACTGGCGGAGGAGCACCCCCGGCCGCCGAAACTGATCATTGTAGGCGCGCGCGGATGGGAGAATGAGCAGATCCTGGATGTGCTCGATCGAAGTGCGCTGGTGCGGCCGCACATCCTGGAGATATCAGGGCTGAGTGATTGTGCTCTCGCGCAACTCATCGCGCATGCGCGCGCTTTGCTCATGCCGTCGTTTGCTGAGGGATATGGCCTGCCTGTCGTCGAAGCATTGGCGAGCGGTACGCCGGTGATTGCGTCGGATATCCCAGTGTTCCGCGAAGTGTCACAAGGCAAAGCGCTTTTCTATCATCCGCTGGATGGCGTGGGCTGGCGGTCGGCGATTGAAGCTCTGGTTGATGCCGAAAGCGCGACGGCGCGACAAGCCCGAGCGCTGGCATCGCAGTTTCGGAGGCCAACCTGGCATGACTATTTCAGGGATTTGCGCGGGTTTCTTTCCCAACTTTAGAGCGTTGCGTAAATATTCGTGGCTTCATCCACATCGTCGAAAACGCGACCGCGGCCTTCTTTTAAAACAAGCGCGGAGGTGCATCGCTCGCGGACGACTTCGGTGCTGTGAATGGCCAGGATCATGGCGCGATCCTGGTGCTTGTCGAACAGTTCGTGGATGCATTTGTTTTGGAAGCGCTGATCGCCGACCAGAATGACCTCATCAATCAGGAAGCACTCAAAGTCGATCGCAAGCGAGAGCGCGAACGCCAGGCGCATCCGCATGCCGCTGGAATAAAATCGGACGGGAACATAAAGCTGTTTGCCGATTTCCGTGAAATCTTCGACGAAAGCGAACGTATCCTGGAATGGGACGCCGTAAATACGCGATATGAAACGGACATTGTCGTATCCAGTCAATTCGCCTTCGAAACCGCCTCCAAGCGCGAGCGGCCACGACATCCTAAGCCCGCGCGTTATGCTTCCATGCGTTGGACGCTGAAGGCCGGAGAGAATTTGAATGAGCGTCGACTTGCCGGCGCCATTGCGCCCAAGCACAGCCATCCGTTCACCCATCCCGACGCGAAACGAGACGTTATCCAGGACGCGGCGCGTGCCGACTTCCGTGTGGAACTCCTTTACAATCCTATCCGCCGCAATCGCTCTGTCAGCCGTCGCTGCATGCATCGTGCGGTGGCAACCCAAAGCCATTCAGTGCGCCACCTGCCGCAACAAAACTCCGCAACCTCGGCGCGGCGTTTAATGTCCCGCATGCGAACGCGTATCCACCGTTACATAACGTCCGATAACGTACAGAACGTTGAGCGCCGCAAATACTAGGAGAAGCCCTAGGCCGCGATAAGGGTACTGAGGAAAATCGGTACGCGACGGTGTGCTGATGCGCTCGAGAAACAGGCGTTGGCGCTCAGCGTCGATGCGGGCCAGGTCGAGGGCGCCTTGAGCAGATGCAAATGTGCGTTCGGCAAATTCGCGCTCCAGAACAAGGCGCTCATAGTCGGCTATGATATCCGCAAGCGATGAATGGGCGCCCGCCAAAGCCGTTCGTTCTTTTTGAATTTGCTCATCGAAGGCAATGACACGATGGCGGAGAACATTGGCCTGCGGACTATCGGGTGACATGCGGTTGAGCTCGCGCAATTCCGCATTGGTTTTTGCGATATCCAAGGCAAGCCGGGTAATGGTTTCGAGCGCCGATGCGGATGCGCGGCCCGGATCGATAACCGCGTGCGTCCGTCGAAACTCCGTTAATGCGGTGAGCGCGCGGCGGGCGTTTTCTCGACTGCGGTCTGCTTCGGCTGTCGCCATGCGCACCGCTTCCGCCTGTGATCGTTCGCTCAGACGATTGATCAGGACTTCTGCATCTGCGAGCAGAGTCTCGGCGATGGCTTGAGCATCTTCGGCGCGGAATGCCTGGACTTTCAACGTCGTAATGCCTGTGGTCTTGTCATAGTGGAGATCGAGAAAGCGCTGGAAATGTGCCCACAGGTGTTCGTCGCTTGGACGATGCAGGGGCATTGGGTAGCCCCACAAGACGTCCGCTCCCGAACGATTGAGCTTGGCGACGAGATCGGTTTTCAAAGCAAGGCTGCGCGTCGCATCGCGCGATTGCATGTAGGCATGGATGATATAGGCATCGTCAGACGAACGCGTGATTGTGCTGCCCTGGACGAAACTGGCGAGTTGGCCGGCAGCCGAAGCGCTTGGACTGCGCACAACGAAGCGTGCTTCCGTCTGATAACGGTCGGCGGCTAAAGCCCAATAATAAATCCCGGCGAGAAGAGTTGGCAGCACGACAAGAAAGCCATACCAGCGATTGCGGATAAGGGGATGTCGTGGACGTTGTGTATCTGTCGCCGCGTTTTCGGCATCGAGGCGTACGAGTGTGAGTGTCTGGATGTCGTTATCGGATGACGAAGCGGGCACGTTAGTCTGATGCCTCTTGGCGCAAATGCTGTGGGGTTTGAGGCGATCTGGTTGCGAAAAGCCCCAAGCGTGATTGACGCTCAGTGTGCGACCTCATAACCAATTCATCAAGGTGGTGGCGTCATGCGCGACAACAGTGCGTTCCTCAGAGACGTGACTGTTTTTCGTGCGCGGGGGAAGTGGCGATGCAGTGCACGTTCAGTTGGCGATCCTGGGCCATTTTCTGCATTGTTTTCGTTGTAGCCGGCTGCACGGGCAATTCGCCGGATCAAATGTCATTGCCGGAGCTGGCCGTTTCTGAAGGTGCTGCCACTTCGGTAGCGCCAGCGGGATCGCCGGTCGAGCGCAGTTCAATATCCCATAAGCAGAATGGCCGTAGCGAGGATATCGCACTCCCGCCCGGCGAGCATCTGATCATCGGGTTCCGCAAATCCCACGTCACCCTTTATGCCGACGCGTCGAGCAATGGCGCTGAGCGTGTGCCAACTGCAGCGCTGCAATTGCCTCTCAGCTCTCGCCTTGCCGTCGCGGGCCATGGCCGTCTGCAGGTGCAAACGGTGCAGGGGCCGCGGTGGGTGCCGATGAATGAGGTGATCCTCGACCCGTCATCGACGGCCACAACAACTTCTCGTCAGGACTCCCACTAATGCCGCTTATGTCGGCAGTAACGGATTATTTGTGGTCGTCATAATATAATAACCCCTGATTGGTCGGCTCATTCGGGAACCGTTCGTCGGGAGGGCATCTTGGGGCAGGTGTCGCAGCCGCTACGTGCGGCGGTGCAACGGCAACGTTCTTTTGACGCCGTCGACGAGGCGCATACGGAATCCGGCGGCGTCGGCGGCCGCTTGCCGGCATTGGATGGCCTCAAGGGCCTGATGATCCTGCTGGTTGTCCTGTCGCATGTCTTTGCCGACATTCCAGGCGGGGGTCCGGCATTGGCAATTGGCGGCATGGCCATAGATGTGCTGTTCGTGCTGACCGGATTTCTGATTGGCCAACTGGTTCTGGAAAAGGGTGCGCGGGACAACTTCTTCACGGTCTACGCGGTTCGACGGTTGTGCCGCACGCTGCCCGTTTATTTCACCTGCGTGATCTCTGCGATCGCAGTTTCTTCAGTGCTGCCGCTCGGCACGGTCGAGACCGGCGGGTCTCTGCCTATCTGGTCTTACCTGACTTTCACGCAGAACGTCTTTATGGCCGCTCGCGATAGTTTCGGCCAACCCTGGCTGGCGCCGACCTGGACGATCGTCGTCGCGTTGCAGTTCTATATCGTGGCGCCGGCGCTGCTGCTGTTCACGCCGTATCGATCCATCGTTCCGATGCTGCTGGCAGTCGCAGTGGCTGCCGTCTTGTTTCGCGCCGGCATTTTCTCGCTCGGCCTTTCCCCGACGGCAGCCGCTGTTCTGCTACCCGGCAAGCTCGATGTCCTGGCGAGCGGTATGCTTGTCGCGGCGATCCAGCATCGCCTGCGCATCGATTGGGACGAGTATCTGGATGCTCTGCGCATCGCGCCGGTGGCTCTATTGGCGTTGCTTATCGGCGTTTGTAACCTGTCGATGCCTGGGCAAGCGCTCTACGAGGTGTTCGGTCATGCGCTCATCGGGCTGGCCGCTGCAACTGCCTTGCTGCTGATGGCATGCGGTGTTCTGCAGATGGCATGGCTGGAGATGAGGCCGCTGCGGTTCTTGGGAAGCGCGTCGTACGCGGTCTTCCTGATTCATCTGCCGATATTGTGGGGCATGCACGGTTTGGTGTACGGCGCGAAACCGCAACTCACCAGCGCGGCGCACTGGGCTCTGACGCTTGCAGCGCTTGTCGTCAGCGTCGTTGCCGGATGGCTGCTGACCCGCTTTCTGGATAGGACGATGACCGACTATGGCAGGTCGTGGGCTTGGGCGGATCATGCCCGGCAGACCACGAAGCGCGGGATCGCTTCTCTCAAGCCGAGGATGAGCCGGATCGCATCTTAGGACGCCAAGCCTTCGGCGTGGTCCCCCAGCCGATGCGGCCTTGCGAAAGACGTTCCAGCGGACCATCCGTGACATCGCCCAGGCCGCGCGCCAGGGCTGGACTTATCTGCCGAAGACCTTCGCCCGCCAGTCGTCTTCTTCGGTCCGTACCGGCCGCGAGGCAGGGGCCGAAACCGGTGCGGTGTTTGCAACCGTGGGTGCCGCAGCCGCGGGTTCAGGTTTCACTGGCCAGACGACGGAACGTTTGGTCATCGGATTGTTGGTCTCGGCCACCCGCCTGTTGCCGATCGTCTTATCGGCGATGGCATCGAATTCCGCCACGGTCGCGACAGGAGTCTTCGGCACCAGATGAACGACGCGGAAGCCGCGCGCCTTCAGTTCGTCGAGCAGGCTCTTGATGCCGCGGGCGGTGGAAGCCTGGATATCGTGGAACAGAATGATGCCCTTCTTGCGGCTGGCGAGCTGCTGCAAGACGTTGCGCTGCATGACCGCGCCACTGGGCGTGCGGAAATCATAGCTGTCGACATCGATAGAGAAGATGGCGATGCCGCGCTCCTGCACCAGCGATTGCATGGTCTGCGGGTCGCTTAGATAGGGGAAGCGGAAGAACGGCGCGACTGGCTCTCCTAGAGCCGCCTGCACGGCGCTGAAGCCCAACTCGATTTCGTGACGGGCTTGAGCGGCCGAGATGGAGCGAAGGTTTTTGTGCGACCAGGTATGCGTGCCGATCGTGTGGCCGCGCCGGGCGGTCTCGCGCAGCATCTGAGGATCGGCGATCGCCATCCGCCCGGTGCTGAAGAAGGTTGCCTTTGTGCAATGGGCATCGAGGGCAGCGAGAATCGGCGGCGTGTGGACGCGGGACGGTCCGTCGTCGAACGTCAGGACGACTTCGCCTTCCTGCAGAAAATCGATGTCCTTGTACTGGACATGGCCATAGCGACCGCCACGCGAGGTATCGATCTCGACCACGCGCGAGACGCCAAGCGCGCCAGGCTGGCATTGAGCGGCAACGGGCTGAGCATTGATCTGTGGTGAGGCAAAAAATAGCAAGGCTGCCAGAGCGACAGCCACGGTCGCGCGCATTCGCGATCCTCCAGTGAACCCCGTTCCCTCAAATATGCGCGGACTATACGGGCAAGCGACTGGGCGCTGCAACCCGTTGGAGAACAGAATACATTGTATGATTGTCGCGCACGCAATGCAGTGTGGCATCACCGCAGCAATGCCATTGGGCAGCGTCATGGAGGCTGGTGCATTCCCAGCGGACGGATGACAGCCCACTGCAGGATTATGGCCAGATCACGGAAAATGGCCGCCATCACAATCTGGAAGATCGAGCTGTGATATGGCAGCTTCACCAGCATCCAGCGGGGAGGGGAGGCCATGCACCGAGTTGCTGTCATAGGCGTGCTCTGCGGCCTGATGTCTGTGGGTGGGGCTGCACATGCTCAGACACAGCAAATCCCTCTTGCCGAAGTGATGGCCAGCACCGCGCGCAATCCGGCGCTCGGCGCATCGATCCGGTTGCAGCTCTGGCGGGCGAAGCTGTCGCGCGAGGACGTAATGTGCAGCGGCCACCGTTTCGACAGCCGCTGGACTTTTCTCGCCGGCACCCGCTTCGGACCCTATGAATGTCGCATAGGCGCGCGGTCGATCTACATCACGGCGACGCAATCTTTCTACGATGGCCAGGGTCGTAAGCTGCTAGCGACGGATCCCGATCCGATTACTGGCAGGGCCACAGAGATGGTCGAAACCAACTTCAAATGGACATGGAGACGGCTGCGATGAGCGTGCGGGTGCGACGGCTGGCGGCGCGCGATAAGCCGGTCTGGACCGAGTTATTCAAAGGCTACATCACCTTTTATAAGTCGACGGTGGCCGACGACGTGATCGAAGGCACCTGGCAGCGGCTGATGGCTGGCGAGCCTGGGTTCCACATCGCGCTGGTCGCCGTGGACGAGCAGGACGTGCCCGTCGGGCTGGCGCACGTGCTGTTCCATCGGTCAACGTGGTCGCCGACCTGGTACTGCTATCTGGAGGATCTGTTCGTCGATCCGGCCGCGCGAGCCAAGGGCATAGGCCGCGCGCTAATCGAGGCGACCTACGCAGAAGCGGATGCACGTGGTTGTACCCGGACCTACTGGGCGACGCAGGAATTCAACTATCGCGCCCGTGGCCTCTACGATCAGCTCGCCACCAAGTCACCGTTCGTGCAGT
>JAEZBU010000219.1 GCA_023426855.1 Pseudomonadota bacterium
TCGCGCACCACGTCGGCGTAGGCGATCACCGCCTCCAGCAGCACCGACTGCTCGATGACATGCAGCGTGGCGCGCCCGGAGCGCACCACGGCCTCGGCCTCGCGCACCGCGTTGGTGGTCCGGAAACCGTTGAACACCGACTGGCTGGCGCTGACGCCATAGCCGCGCGGATGCGATTCACGGCTGCCGGAGCCGCCGCCCCCGGCGGGGGAGAAGTTGGTATCGGTGCGCTGATAGCCGACGTCGGCGGAGCCGAACACCTGCGGCCGGTAGCCGGACTTGGCGCGCGGCACTTCTTCGTCGGTGGCGCGCAGGCGGGCGCGTTCGGCGTCAAGGCGCGGGTTGAATTTGTAGGCTGCGGTCAGCGCCTGGCGCAGGTTTTCAGCGCGCGCAGGCGTATCGGCGGGCGCCAGCAGCGCCAGCGCCGCGACACCAGCCAGCAGCAGCTTCGCCAGCCGGCCCGTCACCGTACGCCCCCGCATCGTTCCAGTGCGCCCGCGTTTCATCCCCAATGCCATGCTTGTCCCGCCGCTGCCTTGCTCCATCAGAACCGAGCGGACAAATCAGTCCGCCGACGCACGAAGAAACTTGATGCAGGCGACTCAAGCAAATCAAACGCCGGCTAACCTCACATAACGCAGCCCGCACGCGCTCTGAAGAACATTCAACAGCGATTCGGTCAGACAAGCTGTAGCCGTGGCCCGTTCTCCACACTCGCGTAAGTCCAGGGACTAAAATGCAAAGTTCAGGGACTAAAACACAAATTCCGGTGCGCGCTCAAAGCCCGGCAGGGTCGGAGCGGTCGCATCGAACAGCTTCCGGGACGAAAACAGCGCTCCGGAACGCTCAAAAAGCGTGACATGCCCCACGGCGCCTGCGGCGAGTACCCCGACGAGACGTCCGCCATTCTTGAGCTGCGCCAGCATCGATTCGGGCACCTCGGTGACCGTGCCATTGATCAGAATGGCGTCATACGGCCCCTCGCTCGGCCAGCCAGCCTGAAGCGCCCCCTTCACCACGACCACATTGTCGAGCGACAGGGTGCTCAACGTGCGCGCCGCCGTGTCAGCCAGGCCGTTATCGACCTCCAGCCCGACCACCGTCTGCGCCAGACGCGCCAGAATAGCGCTACCGTAACCGCTCGCGCAGCCGACATCGAGCACGACAGCGCCCGCGTCGATCGCCAGGGCCTGGATCATCCGCGCCTGCAACGTCGGCGCCAGAAGATAGCGCGCCGGCTGGCCATCCGCCGCCGGTGACACGCACAGGTCTTGATCAAAATAGGCCAGCGACTGCAGATTTGCCGGCGCGAACGCCTCGCGCGGGATACCAGACATGGCCCGAAGAATGCGCCGATCCGTGACGTCGGCAGTCTGAACCTGGCCTTCGACCATGTTCTTGCGTTGCAGCGCAAAGTCGCTCATCACTCCTCCCGGAGGCATTCTGGTGCCGTGCGGCTAAAGGGGCGCCTCGCCCCACGCGCGCCGACCATAGCGAAGCATCGCCGCCCCTTCTAGAGTTCATCTAAGTTTTGCCCGATGGACGCAAAGCCGCACGGGAGAAGCCGTTTGCTTTCTCGCTGCGGCCCGTGGTAGATGGGCCCGGTTCGTAGGCATGGATCCGACGGTCGCCCCCACTGGCGACAGCACATCTCGTGATCCTGCCGCATAAAGGTGGCCACGTGGCGGAGTGGTGACGTAGCGGACTGCAAATCCGCGCACGCCGGTTCGATTCCGGCCGTGGCCTCCACCTTATCTCCTGAAGTATCGACGGATACCTCAGCCAGCGACGCGTCTATCGCGCCGGGCGTATGACGCGTGCCCTGTTTCCCCGGTTCATTGATTGGGGAGTTAGGGGTCGACAGAAGCCACTGCCTGCAACGATCGGCAATGGCTATGAAAGGCGCAATCCTTCCTGCTTGCCCGCAGCATCGAGCGCGGCGAGATATCCGAAGGTCATCGCTGGGCCCAGCGTGACGCCGGGGCCGGGATAAACACCGCGCATGATCGAATCCATGTCATTTCCACACGCATACAAACCGGCAACGATCGCCCCATCCGGTCGTAGGACCTGCGCGGCGGTGTTCGTGACGAGACCGCAGCTCGCACCCAAGTCTCCGGGATAGACCGTCACGGCATAGAACGGTGCTGTCCCGAGCGGGCCAAGGCACGGATTTGGTTTATGCGTGCTATCGCCCAGATTACGTTGGTACGCGTCACTGCCCTTGGAAAAGTCCTCGTCGACGCCTGTTGTCGAGAAGTAATTGTGACGGGCGACGGTCGAAACCAGCTTCTGTGGTGGCAGTGCGAGCTTGGTTGCCAAGCCTTCGATCGTATCGGCGCGCATAACGTAGCCATCACCGATCGCGGCTTTGAGGTTCAACTTGCGTGGCCGCACCATCCCAAGTCCGTATTTCGCAATGAAGGCATCATCGCAAATGAGATGGCATCCGGCATGCTCTCGGCCGTTCAGCTCTCGAAACATCGCCTCGACGAACAGGTGATAAGTGGTGGCCTCGTTCACAAAACGACTGCCGTCCGAGTTGATCGCAATCAGGCCGGGCTTTCCGCGATCAAGCACGAGGTGAGGAAACGCGGCGACCGATC